>JBHENR010000212.1:0-5576 GCA_046262555.1 Gemmatimonadota bacterium
GTGCCGGACAAGCCCTGCAAGAAGAAGAAGAAGTGCCTCTGATGCGCACGCTCCCTTTCGCCCGAGGATGACGACGATGCAGACCACCCGCTTCACTCCCCGGCGCAGCGGCCGGCTGGCCGGCGACAGCCGCGGCTTCGCGATTCCGCTGGCGCTGGTCGTGCTCGTCACGCTCGGCTTCGTGGGCGCGGCGGCAGCCTTCATGACCACCGGCGACACCCGCGTGGCCGGACTGTACGGGACGTCGAACCGGGCCTCGGCCGCCGCCTCGGCGGGCATCGAGCACGGCGTCGCCAACTTTCAGGAGAATGGCTCGGCGGTGGCGTACTGGCCGCTGGAAGCCACCATCGACGGGTTCGCCTATGCCGTGACCCTGCCGCGCGACTCGTTCGATTTCGACGGCGACGGCGACCGGGAGCCGGTGTCGTGCAAGATCAGCGGGGGGGGCAGCAGCGGCCCCGTCGCGCCGGAAGACTTCGCCCCGCCCGACTGGCGGATAGGGTACGAAGCCAAGGATCCGAATAAGGACATCAAGTACGCCTGGAAAACGGCGTACAAGGAAGACGCTAAGGACGGCACCGACGAGTGGAAGGTCAAGTTCGAGGAGAAGTGGCACGTCGACGAGTCCTTCGACGTCGACGCCTGGGCGACCGACAGCGCCTGGGTCGACGACCGCGGCTGGTTCGACGACGCGTCCGAGCTGGCGCCCGGCCATATCCACGCCCAGGACAAGTGGGAGATCAGCTTCGATCGGATGTCGGAGAGCCATTTCAAGAAAGAGATCAACAGCAAGACCTACGAGAGTAACAAGACGACCGGGGTAACGGAGGAAACCGAGATCAAGCGCACCGAGGAGTGGAAGCAGAAGAGCGGCGTCTGGACGATTACGATCACCGAGGACGTAAGAACCGTCGACAGCAACAAGAAGAAGACCACCAAGTGGATCGAGACGGCGACCGACGACGAGGCCTTCGAGGCGAACAACTGGGACGAGTACAAGTACGGCCAGGCGGCCGCCGACAAGCCCAAGGGCACCGGCGATACCGCCTGGAAGGCTCAGTACGATGGCAAGGGCGAGCGCAGTGCAAGTGTCGACGGCAGCGTGAAGATCGCGCTGAAGTGGAAGGACCAGAGCCCGAACCTCGACCGCCGGGACGAATTCAAGTCCCCGTTCCTGGATGTAACGGGCGCCGAGGCCGACAAGGAGTGGTGGGCCAAGTACATGGAGGATGGCACCAACGCCAGCGGTTCGGTCTACAAGCTCTCGTGGCAGGCCAACGCGCCCGACGGCATGATAGCGCCGGGCAACAGCGACGGGTCGAGCAGCGGTGGCAACGGCAACGACCTGAAGTGCACCCTGAACGGGAAGGAGCAGGGCCAGCCGGTCTACGTCATGACCTCGGCGGCGACCCGCGGCCAGAGTCGGGCGACCCAGCGACTCACGGTCACCTCGGTGAAGAGCTACGCCAATCCGGTTCGGCTGGCCTGGCGGGCTGAATAGGGCGCTCCGAACGCAGCACCGGTCGTGCAGCGGCCCGGCCCCATCAGCGGGCCGGGCCGCTGTCTGTTGGCGCCGGGCACGCTGGCCTTTAAATTGCACCCTCAGATGCTTCCCCTTCCGCACCTGCGCGGCGGCTTCCTCGTACTTCCGCGCAACCGATTCGTGTGCAATGACCTGCGGGCTTCCGCCCGGGGCGTCGACACTGGCTCAGGTTTCTGACCCTCCGTCAGAGATCTGAAACGCGAAGGGGTGCAGGCCCACCTATGGCGTTTCGGCGATCCCGCGGCACCTTGGCCATTGACATCGGCTCGGGCCAGATCAAGATGGTCGGCTCGACCTCGGCGGATCCCGCCCGCGCGTGACGGCGCTGGGCATCGAGCCGCTCCAGCCGGATGCCATCGTCGCCGGCGAGGTGATGGACTACCACCTCGTCGTCGACTCGCTGCGCGCCCTGCGGGAGCGGCTCGGCATCAAGGGCCGGGCGGTGGCGACGGCGGTCTCGGGCCGCGATGTCATCGTCAAGCGCATCAAGATGGACCGCATGCGCGAGCAGGAGGCGCGGCAGGTCATTCGCTGGGAGGCCGAACAGCACGTTCCCTTCGACATGGACAGCGTGAGCCTTGATTTCGAGGTCCTCGACCCCGAGGCCGACGGCCTGCAGATGGAAGTCCTGCTGGTCGCCGCCAAACGGGAGCTGGTGGAGACCCGCATGCGGCTGCTGGAGGAGGCGGGCTTCGGCACCGCCATCATCGATCTCGACGCCTTCGCGGTCCAGACCGCCTTCGAGCACAACTACGAGCACGCCACCTATGGCACGTTCTGCCTCGTCAATATCGGCCGCGAGATCACCAACCTCAATCTGATCGAGGGCGGTCGGCCGATCCTGACGCGCGATCTGGCGGTCGGCGAGCGCAAGTTCGCCGAAGCTCTGGTGCGCGAGCTGGGGGTGTCGCTGGACGATGCCGAGCGGCTGCTGCGGAGTTCGGCCGCGCTGGAACCCAAGACCCAGGAAGCGCTGGCCGAGGCGATCGAATCGCTGGTGACCCCGGTCGAGCGGGCGCGGGCGTTCCTGACCACGACCGAGGGCGGGCGTACCCAGCTCGACGAAGTGGTGCTCTCCGGCGGCGGGGCGCAGCTGCCGGGCGTCGCGGCGGCGATCGGGGATCGCCTCACGACGGCCGTCACGGTGCTCGATCCGCTGCGCGGTCTCGACATCGAACCGCAGCTGCAGCAGACGATCGCCGATCATGGAGGCGCGGCTGTTCTGGCCGTGGCCGTCGGCCTGGGCCTGCGCGGAAAGGAGTGAGCGCCCGGCGCGGACCATGGTCCGGATAAACCTCGTCCCCGGCGACCGGCAGGGGCGGCCGCGGGCGCGCGCCGCCGCCGCGACTTCCAGACCGCGGCTGGAAGGCGTCCCGCGCTCCCCCGTCGTGCTGGGCGGGCTGGCGGGCCTGATCGTTCTGCTCCTGCTCGTCTTCTTCTACTTTGCCGAGCGGCGGGCGCTGGGCGAGGCCCGGGCGGCGGTGGTGGAGGCCCAGGCCGATTCGGCGGCCCTCCACGACGCGGTGCTCAGGGTCCGGATGATGGAAGAGACCCAGTCCCGGCTGGCGGTCCGGGTGGACCTGATGGAGACCGTGATCGAGGGCCGGCTGTACTGGATCCGGTTCATGGAGACGCTGTCACGCTTCCTGCCAGAATACACCTGGCTGGAGCTGGTCGATCAGGAAGAACTCGGTCCTGAGCAGATTCGCATCGCCGGGGGCACATTTTCCAATGCGGCGGTGACCGACTATATGCGAGGGCTCGAGGCCTCGCCGCTGCTCGAGCGGGTGACCCTGGTCGGCGTCAGCCGGGTGGAGAAGGACGACGTGGCGTACCAGCAGTTTACGATGGTGGCGAATTTCGAGGAGTACCAGGCGGTGGTGATCGCTGTGCCAGCCGACACAACGGAGGCAGAAGAGTGACGCATTGCAGTGGGCAGATCCTGAGGCTGGTCGCGCTGGCCGGCGGCTTGCTGGTCGCAGGGACGTCCTGCGACATCAACGACCCCGATGAGGTCCAGAACTCGGCCAATTTCGCCGTCATCCGGACCCAGTTCTTCGCCTCCCGGACGAGCCGCGTGCCCGTGCCCGGCGTCCGCCTCATCGTCGAGGCGCCGGAGGATTCCCAGCGTCCCTACAACGGCCCGGACGTGATGGCGATCTCGGGCGAGGACGGCGTCGTCACGGTGCGGGTCTTCCCCGGGTTCAGCGAGGTCGCGACGGGTGGGACGGGCGGTGGAACAGGCGGTGGGGGAACGGGGGGCGGCACGACCGGGCCGCAGAACCCGCTCGAGCTGCCGCCGGCGCTGGTGTTCGCGGACGTGGCGGTCGCTTTCATCTACGAGGGCACCCTGGTGACGCTCATCGATTCGGGCTTGACGGTGGGTGCCGGCCGGTTGTATGACCTGGGCTCCGTCTACCTCGACGAGTTCGACCTGATCGCGGACTGAGAGGGCGACTGATGGCCTTCGGGCTCGACGATCCGCAGAAGCAGCGCGCCGCGCTGCTGATCTTCCTTCTGCTCGGCGGGGGGTACGTCTTCTATGCGTATCTCTGGTCGCCGGTGCGGGCGGAGCGCGTGGCGGTCCAGGAGCGGGTGGCCACGCTCGAGCAGTTCAATGACCAGGCGCGGGTGTTGACCCAGGCCCGCCGCATCAAGGATCTCCGGCGGCGAGAGACGGAGTACCAGGTGGCGCTGGCGACCTATGAGATGATGCTGCCGTCCGAGGCCGAGGTGGCGACGCTACTCGAGGACGTTGCGCGCTCGGCGCTCCAGTACAACGTGGAGATCGTCAATTTCGCGCCGCTCGAGCCGGTGATCGGAGAGGACCTGCTCGAGCTCCCGTATGATGTGCAGGTCCAGGGAGGGTATCACGACATCGGCCGCTTTCTGGCCTCGGTCGCCAGCCTGCCCCGTCTGGTGCGGCCGGCGGTCATCTCGCTGCAGTCGGTCGAGGTCGAAGCCGCGACCGACACGGAGGAGGCAGTCCACGCGGTTCTGGCTACGCTGCGACTCTCCACCTTCCTGCCGAGCGGCGGCGGACCGGTGCAGGAAACCCCAATCGTCGAAGGCGATGAGACATCGGCGAGGAGCGCGCGCCATGCGGCCAGCTGACCGCCACCTCCTCCTCAGCCTGGCGCTGGCCGCCGCGCTGTCGGGCGCGGGCGCCGCGCCGCTCCGGGCGCAGTCGAGTCAGGTGCCCGCGCTCGGGGACAGCGTCACGGTGATCGCCCCGGCGCCCGGGCTGGTCACGTTCGGCGTCGCCAGCTATGACGGCGGCGGCCAGCGCGACCCGTTCGTTCCGCTGACCGCGGCCTCCCCGGCGCAGGTCGGCCCCCAGCTCCGAGGGATGCGGCTGACCGGCGTGTTCGTCGGGGCAGGGGGGAACAGCCTGGCCGTGCTCGAAGACGCCACCAAGCGCGGCCATTTCGTTCGCGTCGGCCAGCAGGTCGGCACCGCCCGGTTGATCGAGATCCGGCCGGACGCCGCTGTTTTCGAGATTCGCGAGTATGGCGCCGTGCGGCGTGAGGTCCTGCGACTGGAACGCACCGTGGAGACGCCGAAACCATGACTAGGACTACGTCTATGTCCACACTCTTAATACAGGCGATCAAGGTCGAGCGACTGTGCTGGGGCCTGCGGGTCGCGCTGGTTATGGCGGCGTTCATCTGGGCGGCGCCGGCGGCGGCGCAGCGCGGGGCGACCCAGGTGACCGGCTTCCGGGTCGTGAGCGCGGGTGACGCGACCCAGCTCGTCTTCGAGACGACCGGAGCGGTCCGCTACCGGGATGAATTTCAGCCGCTCCCGCCGCGCCTGACGATCGAGCTGATCGGGGCGGGCGCCACCCTGCCGCTCCGCGAATACCAGGACATCTACCGCGGCGGCGTGCGGTACGTGGTGGCCAGCGCGCCGATGCCGGACCGGGTGCGGTTCGATATCGGGCTCAGCGGAGTGTCGAGCTACGCCGTCTATCAGGAGGGGACAGAACTATTTGTAACCTTTGATAATCCCGGCGAGGCCTTCCCGCTCTACG
>JBHENR010000213.1:0-3156 GCA_046262555.1 Gemmatimonadota bacterium
CCTCCCCGGCGCCCGCCGGGTGCGCCTCCCGGCCACCTGGTCCCCCCAGCTCGCCACCCGCGTGGACGACCCGCCGGCGGGCGACGCCTGGCTCCACGAGATCAAGTTCGACGGTTACCGCGCGCTCTGCCGGATCGAGAACGGCCGCGCCCGATTTCTCACCCGGCGGGGCCTCGACTGGACCGCCCGCTTCGCGCCGCTCGATGCCGCGGCGGCGGGGCTGCCCGTCACCACCGCCGCGATCGACGGGGAGGTGGTCGTCCAGCGAGCCGCCGGCGCGACCAGCTTCCAGGATCTGCAGGAGGCTCTCAGCGCGGGGCGGGGGAAGGACCTGGTGTACTACGCCTTCGACCTGCTCCACCTCGACGGCCGGGACCTGGCGCGGGTGCCGCTGCTTCAGCGCAAGGCCGCGCTGGCGCAGCTGCTGCAGGCCCGGTCGACGCCCGCCGCGCTCCGCTACAGCGACCACGTCGTCGGCTCCGGTGCGCAGGTGTTTCGCGAGGCGTGTCGCCACCAGCTGGAGGGGATCATCTCGAAGCGGAAGGACAGCCCCGTCATGGCCGGCCGCGGCCGCGACTGGGTCAAGGTCAAGTGCGTCCAGCGGCAGGAGTTCGTCGTCGGAGGCTTCACCGAGCCGACGGGCAGCCGGACCGGTTTCGGCGCCCTGCTGGTGGGGCTGCCGGAAGGGAAATCGGGACGCCTGCGTTACTCCGGCCGCGTCGGCACCGGGTTCAGCGATGCGACGCTCACGCAACTGCGGCGGCGGCTGGGGAAGCTCGAGCGCGCCACCTCGCCCTTCACCGAAACCCTGCCCCGAGCCGATGCGCGCGGCGCCCGCTGGGTGGCGCCGGAGCTGGTGGCCGAGGTGGAATTCACCGAATGGACCCGTGACGGGCGGCTGCGCCATCCGTCCTTCCAGGGTCTGCGCGAGGACATCCTGCCGCAATTCATCGTGCGAGAAGTGGCCGAGCCCGCGCCGGCCGCCACACCGGCGCAGAAAGGAAAGCCGAACGTGAAGCCGAAGTCAGACGCGAAGCCGAAAGCGACGGCGAAGTCAAAGGCCAGGTCACGGACGAAACGGCAGCCGAAAGCCAAAGCCACCCCGCCCGCCGCCGGCGAGGAACGCATCGCCGGCGTCCGCCTCACCAACCCGGGCCGCGTCCTCTATCCGGGGCAGGATGTCACCAAGCGGACCCTGGCGCAGTTCTATGTCGCGATCGAGGAGTGGATCGTTCCCCAGCTGGCGGGCCGGCCGCTCACGCTGGTGCGCTGCCCGCGGGGTGCCGGCGGGCAGTGTTTCTATCAGAAGCACGCGGACGAGGCGTTCCCCGCCTCCGTCCGGCGGGTCGAGGTGCCGGAAGACGACGGCGACATCGCCCTCTACGTCGCAGTGGATTCGATCCAGGGCGTCGTCGCGCTGGTGCAGCTCGGCGTGCTCGAGTTCCACACCTGGGGGTCGCGCGTCCGCACGCTGGAAAAGCCCGACCGGATCATCTTCGATCTCGATCCCGACCCCGCGGTCGCCTGGCCGGACGTGATCGCCGGCGCCCGCGAGCTCCGCACCCGGCTTACGGCCGTGGGGCTGGAGTGCTTCGTCAAGACCACCGGGGGGAAGGGCCTCCACGTCGAGGTGCCGCTGAAGCCCCGCGCCGATTGGACGGCGGTCAAGGGATTCGCCCACGGCGTCGCGCTGGCGCTGGCCCGCGACGAACCGGCGCGGTACCTGGCGACGGCGTCGAAGGCGAAACGAAAGGGAAAAATTTACGTGGATTACCTGCGCAATGGCCGCGGCGCGACCGCCATCGCCGCCTACTCCACCAGGTCCCGCGCCGGCGCGCCCGTCGCGACGCCGTTGCGGTGGGATGAGCTGTCTCCGAAGCGCCACCCGGATCACTACACCGTGGCGACTCTGCCACGGCGCCTGGCGACGCTACGGGAGGACCCCTGGGCCGCGTACGAGAAAGCGCGCGCGACCCTGCCACGCGGAGCGGCGCGCGCATAGCGGCGCGGTTGCCGCGCTGCGCGGACGGCGCGAGCTTCTCACCCACATGCCCGCACGGTTCCCGGTTCTCCTTGTCCTGGCGCTCGCCGGGTGCGCGCCGCGCTATCGCCCGCCGGCGGACACGCTCACTTCCCCCGATGCGTTCAACTACTACGTCCGTGTGGCGACGACCCGCGCCGACCGTTTCGAGGTCACGCTGGCCGCCGAACGGGTGAACCGCGACAGCCTGGACTTCATCTTTCCCGCCTGGATCCCGGGGCGCTACCACCCCGGTCCGGGCCGCGCGCGGCCGGAGAATTTCACCGCCCGGGACGGCCGCGGCCGGCCGATCGCCGTGCGCCGGCTGTCGGGAAGCGCCTGGCGGCTCTACCCGCCCGATGGCGCCGACTACGTGGCGGTCACGTATCACATCATTCCCGAAGCGAGCGATGAGCCGCTGGCGTTCCGGCCGCAGCTGGGGATCCATGGCGGCTTCGCGCCGGGCGGCGCGCTGTTCGGCTACCTGCTGGGGTTTGAGGAGCGGCCGGTCACGGTGTCGTTCGACCTGCCCGCTGGCTGGCGGGTCGCCGCCCCGCTCCGGCCGGGCGGAGCCAACCGGTTCGCCGCGGCCTCCTACGCCACGCTCCCGGGTACTCCTATTGTTGTAGGCGATCGGATGCGCGATTACAAGCTGTTCGTGCAGGGCCGGCCGCATCAGATCACGGTGAGCGGGGCGGACGCCGGCTTCGCGCCGGACTCTCTGCTCCGCTTGATCAGCGAGACGATCGATCACGGCGCGCGCTTCTACGGCCGGCCGACCTACGAGCGGTATCTCTTTGCCGTGCACTTCGTCCCGCCGGATGCCGACGGCATCGGGGCCATGGGGCAGACGGCCGGGTCGGCCTTCTTCCTGCCGGTCTTGTCCGGTGACCGACTGCGGGAGGGCGGCATCGGCGGGCTGCTGCTCCACCAGTACCTCCACGCCTGGTATCCCGGGAGCTTCGGGCCGGTGGCGCTGCGGCGGCCCGATTTTTTCGCGCCACCGGTGCTCCAGGACGAATGGCTGATCGAGGGCGCGGCGGAGTACTACGCCCGGCTGCTCCCGGTGCGGACCGGCGGCGTGGGACGCCACGCCTTCTATGAGACGATGGGGGAGCTGCTCACGTTGTGGCGGG
>JBHENR010000214.1:0-5148 GCA_046262555.1 Gemmatimonadota bacterium
GCTGGAGGAACAGCAGCAGCGGTCCCGTGATCGTCGTCCCCGCCGGGCACGAGCCCGTCGCATTGCTGGTGCCATTGGAACACTGCACGAACGTCGGGCCCTGCTGGACGTAGTTGATGAACCCGTCCACGCTGTTGAATATGAAGCGGCCGTTGGCGAAGCCGATGAAGGTCTGGGTCGCCTCGGTGTAGTTGTACTCCGCGCCGGCCTTGTAGAGATGATTGCCGCGCAGCAGCGAGATGTTGTCGAGCGCCTGGAAGCGCCAGTCATAGGCCTCGATCGGAATGAAGAACGGCAGGCCGAAGCGGATGTTGTTGGCAAAGCTCATCGCCGTGTCCGGGAACGGCCGGCCGGAGGAAATCTGCGGGCCCTCATAGGGCCGCGGCCGATCCTCGCGGGCCCACTGAAACCGGATCTCGTTCGATACCGCCGGCGAGAGTTGCGAGTTGAGGCTGCCGTTGATGGCGTGGGAGTGATCGCGCTCGAGCGCGTTGGCGCTCCGGCCCCAGAAATCCACATCGAACGTTCCGTTCAACTGCTCGGAGTCGGTATAGTTGTACTTGAGCGAGGCGTTGTGCCGTTCATTCAGGATCCAGTCGAGTTTGGCGATCAGCGCCTTGGTGTCGTCGGTGCGCTCGATCGGTCCGAAGTCGTCCGCCAGCGCACCGCCAAAAGCCGTATTCAGAAACGTCTGCAGCCGCTGGAACTCGGCCGCGTCGGCGAACGGCCGCACCACCTGCTTGGTCTGCTGATATTCCTGCTGGTCATAGGCGATGAAGAAGAACGCCTTGTCGCGCTGGAGCGGCCCGCCGACGGTGAAACCGAACTGGTGCTGCGAGAACTCCGGATTGCCGCCGCCGCGGGCGAAATCGGACGACAGCTCGTCCATCTGCCCGAAGTAGTGGGCCGATCCCGTCACCTCGTTGGTGCCCGACTTCGTCAGCACGTTGACGAAGCCGCCCGCCGAGCGGCCGAACTCGGCGGTCGAGCCCTGATTGACGACGACGATCTCCTCGACGGCGTCGAGGTTGAACGTGAACGCCGGCCGCTGGCCGCCGCGCTGCTCGCCGAAGAAGGGGTTGTTGAAGTCGGCCCCGTCCACGATGACGTTGTTGAAGATGCCGCGCTGCCCGCTGACGGTGATCTCGTCGCCGTCGGGGCCCTGGACGACCTTCACACCGGGCGTGAGCTGCATCAACCCGAGAAAGTTGCGGCCGTTGTTCGGCAACCCGTCGAGCACTTCCTCACTGAATCGCTGGGAAGCCGTCACGTCGGTCGGATCCACCAGCGCGGCGCCCTGGGTGGTGACCGCGATCGCTTCCAGCACGACCGCCTCGAAGGCGAGGTCCAGCCCCACCGTCTCGCCGAGGCGCACGACGACGTCGCTGCGATCGATCTCGCCGATCACTGTGGGCGAGCGCACCGTGACGGCATACGTCCCGACCGGCAGCAGGGATGCGACGAACACGCCTTGATTGTTGGTCGTGAACGAGCGCGCGAAGCCGGTGTTCACGTTGCGCACGTTGATCTGCGCGTCGGTCACGGGACCCCCTTCGGGACCCGTCACGACGCCGCGGATGACGCCGGTCGTGGCCTGCGATTGGGCGTGAAGCAGAGCGGGAGCGAATGCGACGAGCATGAGGAGCAGCGTTCCCCAGACCGCGCCGCGTGCCGGACGGGCGTCCGCCATGGCTGGACCCTCCTGAGTGATTGCGGAACTGTGACAGCCGAAAATGGGGGTACGCCCCACTCTACTCGGGGTGCGGTTCCCCCGCAAGGGGTGTCGCGCGCGGCGAGTGGACGTGGTCGGCGAGGAAGTCGATCACCCGCTCCTCGGCCCAATGGTGACACGCCCAGGGGGGACCGGTGACGAAGCCGGCGTGCCCGCCACGGGCGGTGAAAGCGCAGGTGACGGCAGGGGCCGCTCGATGGCGGACGTCATCGAGCACTTCGGGGGGCAGGAACGGGTCGTTCACGGCGCTCACGAGCAGGGTGGGGACCGCGATCCGGGCGAGGTAGCCGAGCGAGGAGCTGCGCGCATAGTAGTCCTCGGCATCGGTGAACCCGTGAATCGGCGCCACCGCGGCGGCGTCGAACGTCCGAAAGGTGCGCGCGGTGCGCACCGCATCGACGTTGACCCGCTCGGGATAGCGGGCCGCGAACTGGAGCACCTTCGGGCGGAGCCGCCGCAGGAAATCGCGCATGTACACACGGCGAAAGCCCACCTCCATGTAATGGGCCGCGGCCGACAGGTCATACGGCACCGAGATCGTCGCGGCGGCAAGGACCGCCGGGGGTGCCTCACCGCCCCGTTCGCCCAGCCACTTGAGCAGCACATTGCCGCCCAGCGACACTCCCGCCAGGAGCAGCCGGAGGTCCGGCTCCCGCGCCACCAGCCGGCCCACCAGCCAGTCGAGGTCCTCGGTCTCGCCCGAGTGGTACATCCGTTCCGCGCGGTTGAGTACCCACTCCTGGCGCGGGCGGCCGGGCGGCGGCGCGCAGGAGCGGAAGTTGAGCGCCACGCCGCGCCAGCCGCGCGCCTGGGCGAGCGACAGCATCCCCTGCACATAGAGCGACTGCGAGCATCCCTCGAGACCGTGGAGGGCGAGGAGCAACGGGGCCCCCGCTGGGCCGTCCACCCAGTCGAGCTCGAGCCGATCATCGTCCGGCGTCTCCAGCGTCTCCCGCCGGTACGTCACCAGCGGGCCGCGTCGGCCCAAGCGTCCCCAGAGCGACTCCAGGTGCGGGCCGGGCAGCCACCAGGCCGGGCGGTACGCCAGGTGCATCATCGAATCATCGCCATCGTCAGGTAAAGTATAAAGATCGTGCTGTTGACGTAGGCCACTCTCATGACCCACCGATGCGTCGGAACCCAGCCCGGTCGGCGCATCAGCGACATCCCCAACGCTCCGAGCGCGGCGAGGAGCGCATACAGCGCGAGTCCGGTCAACCCCAGTGCCCAGGCCGACCCGGCAACCACCGCGAAGCCGGCTGCCACCCAGCGGAGCGTCCCGCCGACGCCGAGACGGGCCGCCAGCGTCCAGTCCGCGCGCCCCGCGTCGGCGTCAACCTGATACAGCTGAGTCAGCGGATAGAGCGCGGCCACGCCGGCGGCGGCGACGAGCACCGACCAGCCCGCGGCCGCATCCACCGGGCCGCCCCCGGCCGCGAGCCATCCCAGGGCGAACCCCAGGCCGCCCTGCCCCACCACGATCGCCGCGGTCGACGCCGACGGCCACCGCTTCCAGCGCGTCCGGGGATGCGAGTAGGCGGTGAAGATCCCCCACAGCGCGCCATATGCGAGCGCGAAGGGCCAACCGATGAGCGGCGCCAGGACGAACCCGGTGGCCTGCAGCGCGGTGCTGCAGCCCGCCAGGCCTCGGGGCACCGCCGGGGGCCGCGCCAGCCCGCCGATGGGACCGGTATCCCGGTCATAGGCCGAATTGAACGCGTTCGCGCCCGGATACAGCGCCAGGTGGACGAGCAGAAAGCCCAGCGTCGTCCGGCTGCCCCACGGGCCTGCCGCGCGCCAGGCGCCCCAGACGAAGATCGGCGCCAGCACATAGACGAACGGGAATCGCAGGTGGAGCCAGGTCGCGCGCACGGCTCTACAGCGGCAAAGCGAACCCGCGCGTGAGCTCCAGCTGGCGCTGCACCTGGTCCGCCACCGCCGCCAGCTCGGCCTCCTCATCCACCAGGTTGCGGGCGTCGGTTTCGACAATCAGCACCGGCGCCAGATCGAAACCGGTGACCCACTCCTCATAGTGGCCGTTGAGCTGCTCGAGATAGGCGACGGGAATCGTCTGCTCGTACGCCCGGCCGCGGGCCTGGATCCGATCCACCAGCACCGGCACCGACGTCCGCAGATAGATCAGCAGGTCCGGCGGCTCCAGGAACTGGGTCATCTTGTGGAACAGCTCGCGGTAGTTCTCGTAGTCGCGGGCGTCGAGATTGCCGTTTTCGTGCAGATTCCGGGCGAAGATCTCGGCGTCTTCATAGATCGTCCGGTCCTGGATCACCGATTCGGGCGCCGCCAGGATCTCCTGATGATGCTGGAACCGCTTCGACAGGAAGTAGATCTGCAGGTGGAACGCCCAGCGCCGCATGTCGCCATAGAAGTCCGCCAGATAGGGATTCCCCTCGACGTGCTCGTAGTACGGCCGCCAGGCGAACCGGGCGCCGAGGAGCGAGGTGAGGGTGGACTTGCCCGACCCGATGTTGCCGGCGACGGCACAGAAGGTCTTCATCCGGCGGCCTCCAGCGGGAACTCGAGCTCCCGCTGGCCGGCCCGGGCGGCATCCACCGCGTGGCCGATCCGCGCCCGCACGGCCACGAAATCGGCCTCGCTGCCGACGAAATCGAGCTGCGAGACGTCAATGGTCAGGAGCCGCCCCGCCGCCGGCCGGGTAAAGTACCGGTCATACGCGTCGCCCAGGCGCGCGATGTAGTCGCGGGTGATGTCGCGCTCGAACGGCCGGCCGCGGGTGCGGATCCGGTCGAGCAGCACGTCGGTCGACGCCCGGAGGTAGACGACCAGATCGGGCTGCGGCACTTCCGGGGCGAGCGTGTCGAACAGGCGGCGCCAGATCGCGAAATCGTCCCCCGCGAGGGTCAACTCGGCGAACAGGCGGTTTTTCTCGAAGACATAATCGCTGAGCATGAGCTCGTCGGGTGCCGTCAGCGCCGCCGCCAGCCCGCGCTGTTGATGAAACCGCGCCAGCAGGAAGAACATCTCGGTGTTGAAGGCGTGCCGCTCCATGTCCTGATAGAACCCGCCGACGAGGAACGGATTCTCCTCCACCAGCTCGAGGACGCGATGGCCGCCCCACTCGCTCTGGAGGCGGTGGACGAGCGATGTCTTGCCGACCCCGATGACCCCTTCGATGGCGATGTACTGGACGCCGGGCATCGGGTCAGCTTACCCGGCGAGAAACCGAAAAACAACCGGAAATGGCGGCCCGCCGCGGGGGGAAATAGCTTGCCTGCCGATGCCTGTCGTGCGATTCGGCCACAGCCCCGACCCCGACGACGCGTTCATGTTCTATGGCCTCGCGCGGGGGGCGGTGACGATTCGGGACTTTCAGGTCGAGCACGTTCTGGCCGACATTCAGACGCTGAACGAACGCGCCCAGGCGGGCGAGCTCGAGG
>JBHENR010000215.1:0-11292 GCA_046262555.1 Gemmatimonadota bacterium
TCCCGTTGGAGCCGTAGGGCTCCGCCGGCTCGGGCGCGTCGTCGACCCCCAGCGGCGGCGTGGCCGGCAGGGGCTCGGGCGGATCCCACGGCAGCCGCGCGCGCGTTGACTCGGCCTTGCGATTGACCTCGCCGTCGGGCCGGAACACGGGGACGGTATAGGGGTCGCGCGGCTCGATCATGCGCCCTCCGAGCCGGCCATCGCCGGCGATCCCGACAGGACGGGCGGCCGCTCGGACGCGGGCGATGCGGCCGCCGACGGCGGGAGCATCAGCGGCTCCTGCGGCCGGCTGGAGCCGCCCAGCAGGCTGCGGAATCGCTCGCTGAACGTGCGCGCGAACCAGCCGCGGCGCTGCGGCGTCCCGCCGGGCAGGCCGGTGATCTTGGCGCCCAGCGCCTCGAGCTCGTGGGCATAGGCGCAGCCCGAGTCGAGAATGACCGGCTTGCCGGAGTTGATCGAGTAGATGATCGCGTCGTAGTCGTTGGGCAGCGTCCAGTACACCTCGAGGTTGAGCGACTTCTCCACGTCCTCGAGCGTGATGTCGCTGTCGGGCTGGAAGCGGTTGATCACCAGCCGCACCGCCTCGCCCTTGGTCCCCATCTTTTCCAACAGATGTTGGCTGCGCTGGATGTTCCGGAGCGACGGCAGATCCACGTTGGCGACCAGGTAGATCTCGTCCGCCTGGTCGAAGGTGGCGAGCGTGCGGGGGGTGAACGAATTGGAGGTGTCGACGACGACATAGTCATAATGCTGCTTGAGGAAGTGCAGGATCTGCCGGATGTGGTCGGTGGTCACCGCCTCGGCCTTCTCGGGATGGTACGGCGCCGAGAGAAGGTGGACGCCGGAGGAGTGACACTCGATGAACGACGCCAGCAGCCCCGCGTCCATGCGGTGGAAGTTGCGCGCCAGGTCCACGATGCTGAACCGCGGCTCGACGCCGAGGAACAGCGCGATCTCCCCCAGCTCGAGATCGAGGTCCACCAGCACCGTGCGCTGGCCCGTCAAGCGGTGAATCTGGATCGCCAGATTGGTCGCGACGGTCGTCGAGCCCGAGCCGCCCTTGGCGGCAAAGAAGGCGAGCATCTTGCCGGGCTGCTTGCGCGCCGCGCCGGCCGGGCTGCTCGCGCCCAGCTTCCGCCGGGTGCGGGGGATGGCCGCGGCGAGCGCGTCGTCGGTCAGCGGCTTGGGCAGGTACTCCGAGATGCCCGCCTGCATGATCGCCATCAGGAACTCGGGCGACTGCTTGGCGGACCCCGCGGCGATCAGCCGGCGTCCCGGATTCTGCTCGGCCAGGAACTGGGCCAGCTTGCAGCCGAGCACCGGATCCTCCTCGAGGTCGAGGAAGATGATCTCCGGGTTCACGTACCGCAGCTCCTCGAGATGGCCGTGGCTGATCTCGACGAACGGCACGACGATCTCGAACCCGACCTCGACGGGCTGCTCCGCATCGGCATGCTGCCTCAGCGCCGCGCGGAACTGGGCGTCCGTCGAGATGACGGCGCCGGTAACGACCTGGGTATCCATCAGGGGCCCCCCTGGGGGTGGGTGAAAACCGTTATTCGATCAGGCGGACGAACTTGATTTGCGGACCGGTGCCGGCTGCGCCAGCGCCGCCCGGGCCACTGCCCACGCCCGAGGCGTAGAGGAAGCGGCCGATGACGTCACGACCCTGCGTCCCCTCGAGGAAGAAGGCGGTGATGTTGTTGAACACGATCGGATTCTTGCCCGATTCGATCGGTTGGGTCGGATCGAAGAGCGGCAGGTTGATCACCCGCGGGCTCGCCTTCCACGGCTGGTAGTCGCTGTTCACGACGCTGTCCGCGCGGGCGTCCCAGCGGGCATCGGGATCGTCGTCGATCAACCCCTCCACGCCCTGCCGGGTGGGGCCCGTCATGTTGCCCGTCTCGACCATGTAGGACGTGCCGAGAGTGATCAGCGACATGTTGCAGTTGGCGATGTTCCAGCGGTACCGATCCGCGCCCACGGCGGGATTGCCGTTGCCGCTGCCGTTGCCCTGGGTCTGGGGAACGTCCCAGGGGAAATACCAGGAGGGGACGATCGCCTCCTGGGGGGTGCCTTCCTTGAGCACGATCGGCCGGCCGAAATCGTTGGTGTAGACGTTGCCCTTGTCATCGGGCTGGCCGTTCCGGAAGTCGGTGCCGTAGCCGGTCTCCTGGATGGCGTAGTTCTCGCCGTCGTCATAGCGGTCATTGCCGTTGGTATCGTCCCAGGCGTCGGGCACGGCGAAGGGCTTCATGCACACCCCCGCCCCGGCCGGCGCCGCCTCGGCGGTGGCGCGGGCGGCGACGTCCACCTCGTCGACACCGAACAGGCGCGCGAACCAGGTCGCGATCGCATTGCCGCGCGCGGCCGTGCGGCGCACGGTCACTTCCACCTGCCAGAGCGCCTGGTTCACCTCGACGTCCTCGGGAACCAACGCGACCGCGGCGTTGCGCACGGTGTTCTGGGCGGCGAACTCGACCGCCGTACGGCGCGCCCGCTCACCGTCATCGGGCGCCTCGATGAACGAGGCCGCCCCCGCCAGCGCCGCCGCGTCGGCGACCCGCTGGGCCTCGCCGCGCGCGGTGAACAGCATGCCGACATCCACCGCCAGCGCCAGCATCGACAGCATGCCCGTCGTCGCCAGCGCGACGACCACCAGCGTCGAACCGCGCTCGTTGCGCGTCATCGCGCCCTCGCCGCCGACGCCTGATCGGCCGGCCCGGCGACGGACTTGTCCCAGTCCCACGTCTCCGGCTCACCGGTCGGCAGCTTCGGCGGGGTGGCCGAGGGCTGCACCAGCCGGGGCGTGACCAGCACCAGCAGCTCGGTCCGGTTGTGACGCCGGTCCTGTGAGCGGAAGAACGCTCCCAGGATCGGGATGTCCCCGAGGATCGGGATCTTGTCCACGTTCTCGGTCATCGTATTGTCGATCAGACCGGCGATGGCGAAGGTCTGACCGTCGCGCAGCTCGACTTCGGTCTCGGAGCGGCGTGTGAGCAGGGTCGGGATCTGGAAGCCGGACACCTGCAGGCCGTTGGCGAAGTCGAGTGAGGACACCTCGGGCGCGACCTTGAGATTGATGTTGCCGGCGTTGGTGATGTGCGGGGTGAACTTCAGCCGCACGCCGAACTCCTTGAACAGGATCGTCACCGCGTTGCTCGCCGCGCCGCCCTGCAGAACCGGGAACGGGAACTCGCCGCCGGCGAGGAATGAGGCCTCGGTGCCGTCGAGGGCGAGCAGGTTGGGCTCGGCCAGGCTCTTGAAGTGGCCCTTGGCCTGGAGCGCGCGCAGGAACACGCCGAGCTGCGCCTCCGGGTGGAACAGGAACAGGTTGACCGCGTCGGAGAACGTCTGCTCCGGGCCCGACGGCGTATTGAGGAACTGCTGCGACAGCGGCGTATGGCGGCCGGTGCTCGAGGCGCCCTCGTGATCACCCCGCACGTTGAACGGATCCACCCGCACGATATTGGCGCTGAGTTCGCGCATGGCGGACCGGTTGACCTCGGCGATCCGCACCTGGAGCAGCACCTGGTGGGGTGCCGGGACCTGCATGTTGTCCACCACCGGCGAGCCGCTGGCAGTGGCGATCTCGACTGCCCGGCGCGCGACCGTCGCGTCACCGAGCGTGCCCGACAGGACGAACGTGTTGCCGCTCGCCATGACGCTGATCTTCTCACCCGGGAACAGCACCTGGAAGTGGCGCTCGAGCGATCCGGCGTCGGCCGTCACTTCGACCGCATGGAGCGCGCGGCCGCCGCTGGCATCCCAGATGATCAGGCTGGTCGTGCCGGTGCCCTTGCCGTGCAGCAGGATCTCGGTTGGCGAGACGACCACCGCTTCGGCGACCTCGGCGTTGGCGACCGAGACGCGCCGCAGCGCGACCGGGTGGGTGATGAGCGCCGCCTTGCCGGTCGCGACCGAAATCGTCCGCGCCATGCCGGCGGTCTGTGGCGGTTGAGCGGCCTGGCCCGCCACCCCTGCCGGCCGCGCCAGGCCGAACACGGTCAGACAAACGGCGAGCGGAACCAGGCGCGCAAACCAGCTGTGGGAGCGCGCGCGAGTACGGGATCGGATACGCATGGGGCGCCTCCCTAAAAGGTGGTTTCGGTGCGTTCGGCACCGTTGAACGTGACGACGGTCTGGCCGTCGCGGCGGACACTGGGCGTGGTACGCGCGGGCCGGGCGACCGCTGGCGCGGGCGCGGGAACGACCACCGGGGAGCCGACCAGCGCGGCCGCCCGGACGCCTTCCGTTTCGACCACGGCCAGGTCGAGCATGTTGCGGAGCGCGAGGTGGATCTGCCCCTCGGTGGACGCCAGCGTCAGCTTCTCCGCCTGGATCGGATCCACCAGCAGGGTGATGACGGTGACCGTCTGGGGCTTGCCCTCGGCGTCGCGCTGGATCGTCTGACCGGCGGCCAGCGTCTGCACGTTCTGCAGGATGACCCGGGTGGCCATCTCCTCGCGCTCAGACGTGGGATTGAGCGTCACGAGGACGTCCACCCGCGTGCCGGGCAGGACGAAGCCGGCCACGCCGACCACCTCGTCCACCTTCACGCTGACCGCGCGCATGCCGTCCGGAATGACGATCGAGAGCCCGCCGCCGGCCCCCTTGGGAGCCATCTTCTGCGTCATCAGGGGCTCGTTCGCGCTGACCGAGGTGATGAGGCCGCGGCCGACGAGGTCTTCGGCCCGGCTGGCGTAGCCGGGCGGGACCGACGTTCCCGGCCAGTCCACCATCTTGATGTCGGCCGCGGTGACCACCGTGCCGAGCTCCAGGTCGCGCGCCGCGACGGCGACGCGCGTGGCGCCGGCCGCCTCCGCCCGCGACGTGCCGGGCGACTGGAGATAGTTCAGGGCCAGATACCCGGCCGCACCGCCCGAAGCGAGCGCGAGCACCAGGGCGAACCACTTTCTCTGTCGGCGCTTCATGAGTGGCCTCCTACTCGTTGCGCATGACGACGGTGGTGGAGAGCGTGATGCTCCCCGGGGGCGTTTCCCCCGAGCCATCGCCGAGAAACGCGACGATCGGCCCCAGGAACGTGAACTGATACGGGTACTCGAGCGCCACGGTGGCCGGCGTGCCGGTGCCGTCGCCCATCCCCTCGAGCGAGATCGACCCCTCGGACGGATCGAGCGCCGCGCGGTCGAGGCCGTCCTCGATGGTGGAGATCACCTGGGACTCGGTGCTGGTGGGAATGACCGCCAGCCGGGCGCCTTCGCGCGCGGCATTGGTCAGCACCTGATAGACGTTCCAGGCCCGGCCGAACTCGTAGATGCCGATGATCAGGCCGAGCAGAACCGGCAGGATGAGCGCGAACTCGACCAGCGACTGGCCGCGGTTGCACCGCTTGCCGGTCGAGACGATGAGCGCATAGCGGCTCACGCGAGGTAGCCCGCCAGGGCGCCGGCGCCGATCGCCACCCCGTAGGGGATCGCGATGGCGCCCGGCGTGGCGAGCGTGCGGCGGGGGCGTTCGGGCGTGCCGCCCGTGACGACCTCGACGCACGACACCAGGGTCTCTCGCAGGGCCCGTTGACGGGCCACCGCCACGACCGCCATCGCGCCACCGACCAGCGCAGTGACGAGGAACGCCACCGGCAGACCCGGCAGGCCAACGAAGGCGCCGACCGCTGCCAGCAACTTGGCGTCGCCGCCGCCCAGGCCGCCGAGCGCGACCAGCGGCACGGCACAGGCAAAAGCCGCCACCGCGCCCAGCACGCCGGCCACGAACGGATCCAAGCCCAGTGCGGCGCGCAACATGAGCGCCGCCAGCAGGCCGCTGACGGTGAGCACGTTCGGGATCCGGCGCGTCCGCACATCGGCGGTCACGGCCAGAGCGACGAGCGTGCACAGCGCGACGGTAATCAGGGTCTGCAGCATCGGCCTTGGGTCTCTCGCTTCACGGTTAGGGCGTTCACTTCACGTACCGTCGGGCAAAAAAGCCGGGGCCCGGTTTCCCCCGTACCCGGACCCCGGCTGGGGTGCGACTGGCGGCGCCGCAGGGGGCGCGCCGGTTCAGCCGCCGAGCGCGTTGGCGATGTTCGTGAACACCGTCTGGATGTTGCCGCCGAGCAGGGTGACAGCCGCGATCACAACGATGGCGATGAGCGCAATCAGCAGCGCGTACTCCGCCAGGTCCTGACCCGACTCGTCGTTCCACAGCACATTCCAAAGAGTCAGCATCGTGCGTTTCCTCCCGGCCGAAGGCCGCGTGCGGGTTAGTTCACAAAGGGAAGCGTCGAAACGATCGTGTCGTACATCGCCACGAGCTGCCCGCCAAACAGGGTGACCGCTCCGACAACCACCAGCGCTATGAGACCGACGAGGATTGCGTACTCCGCGAGATCCTGCCCGTCCTCCCTCCGCCAGATGGTGCCGAGGTCGAGCGGGGTCGGGTGTCGTCCGGTCATGCGTCCCTCACTGCCGAGACGGGTTGTGAGTCGGGCCCTGCGGCGTGGAGATCTCGCACTCGCCGTACCACACCGGTTCGGGTCATGGCCAGCCCTCTGCGGACGCCGAGGTCCTGGCGCCGGCAGAGTGATGGAGAGTGGAACGGCGATCGAACCGGGAGGGAAGGAAACGCACCGCACGGCGCTACGGCGCCGCGATCGTGGCCGATCGATTCCACCGACAAGGCCTCCCGCGGGCTCTCTCGCGGTTACGGGAAACCTTTCAGCCGGGTCCGCTCACCGGCGTTGGCCGGTGGAGGCGTTGGAGTTGGGGACCTTTGGAGGGGGATTCTGCGACCGGACTTGCAAACTACGGTAAGAATTCTTACGCCTCGATGCGATACGCCTTGACCTTATTGAGGAGCGACTTGTAACTGATGCCCAGATCCGCCGCCGCCCGCTTCTTGTTCCAGCGGGCCTCGGCCAGGGCGCGGGCAATGACGCGGGCTTCGACCCGGGCGACGGCCTTGGCCACGATGTCCTTGAGGGGTCCGCCCCCATTGATGAGGTCGTCGTCCCCGCCGCCCGTCCCACCCTGCTTGCTGCCCAGCTCACTGCGAATCGCGTCCTCGTCCTCGATCACGAGATAGCGGCGGATCACCCGTTCCAGCTCGCGCGTGTTGTTGGGCCAGCGGTACCCCTGGAGAAACCGCACGAAGCTGCCCCGCAGAACCCGGATCTTCGACCCGTAAAAGGCGCCGTATTTCTGCAGGATGTGGTTGGCCAGCAGCGGAATGTCCTCGATCCGATCGCGCAACGGCGGGAGTTCGATCCGCACCACTTCCAGGGCGTCGAGGGCCGGGCCCGTGAGGGCCGGCTGCTCGCTGCTCAGCAGAATGCGGGGATCCGGTCCGCCGATCGTCCGCCGCCGCTTCCACTCGACCAGCCGCAGGCGGACCTCATCGGGCAGGAGCTCCCAGCCGTGCAGGTAGAGGGTGCCGTCGCCAGCCGCGGCCAGCAGGCCGCCGCCGCCGCTTTCGAAGAGCTCCCCGGCGATCGCCGCCTTGGGGATAGCGTAGGCGTTCAGCGCCACGAACGGTCGTTCCGCCCGCCGCGAGAGGTTGTGGACGCCCCGCGCGAGCACTTCCTTGCCGACGCCGCGCTCACCCAGCAGGAGCACCGTCAGCGAGGTGTCGGACACCTGGGCCAGCCGTTCGCGGACGGCGACCACCCGCTCATCCACGCTCAGGAGAAAGTTCGGATGACCGCCGATCTCCCAGTAGGCGCTGGCGCCGGGCTCGACGAACCGGTCCGGCTGGAGGGGGAGGGCCGTGGCGGCATTGAGGTTGGGGGCGTTCATGCGGCAATTCGAGTGCAAGTACTGGACCATCCGACGACCCGCGTATGGACTCCGGCTTCCCCTCCCGTTCCCCTCCGCGGGAGCGAACGGGGTCGCCAACCGGAGCGGAGGAGCTAGCGGGGCCCGCGGGCGAGCAGCAACTCGGTGTGGGGATCGGCGGCGAGCCCCGCCAGGAGCTCCCGCCCCGTCGCCGGCGCCCCGCCGAAGAGGTGGAGCACGCCCGCCACGAACCGGCTGGACGGGTCACCCGAGCGGGCCCGCTCGACCGCCGCCGCCTGCACCGCGGCCAGCCGGGCGCCGTCGCCAAAGAGCGCGGGCCAGTCGATCGCCAGCGCGAGCCAGGCGGGGTAACGGTCGAGACTCTGGCGGAACGCCCGCGCGGCGGCCGCATCATCTCCGGCCGCGGCGAGCGCCGCCCCCAGGCCCAGGTACGCCAGCGGCACCTCGGGCGCGCCCAGCGCGGCCCGTCGATAGGCCTCCGCCGCGCCAGCGGGGTCGCCGTCGATCATCGCCCGGTCGCCGCGCTGCAGCCAGGCGGCGGCCGGACCAAACAACGGCGCCTCCCGCGCCGGGGTCCAGACGGCCCGATACCGCTCGAACAACCAGGTGTCGTAGCTGAGCATGCCCCAAGGTGAGAAGAACGGGTGCGGCGAGATGACCGGAACGAGACCGGTAGCGGCGAAGTACCCACCCCATCGCTCGAGCCCGAATCCCCGCGCCGATCCGATTTCCATCCACAGCGGCTGATAGCCGACGGCCAGCGCGGTCCACGACGCCGGCAGGACGGCCCCCACCGGCAGGCTCGCGCGCGCGGCCGCGGCCGTGCGGTCGGCCGCGGTCGGGAGGGGAATCTCCCCGCGAGTGACGTCGGCCTGGTCGGCCGGCTCACTCTCGCCGGGACCGGTGGGCTCGAAGACCGGCGCCAGCGGGCGCGGGTCCTGCGCGGCGGCCGCCGCCGGCCAGACGAGGAGGGCTACTATCATCAGCAGAAGGTTCAGCTTTGGCTCGGGTCTCATCTCACCTCTATGTTACGGTGACTATGCACCGCATTCCAGTTCTGGTGTGCGCCGCCCTGACGTGGGGGGCGCTGGAACCGCTTCCCGCAACCGCCCAACAGCCGGCACCCGCCGCGCTTGTCGCCGCCGCGCGCGCGGTCGGCCGCGAGATGGCGGGGATCCGTGAGCTCCCCTGGCGCGAGCCGGTCGCCTTCCGGGTCAGCGACCGGGCGGCGATCCAGACCTTCGCCCGCGCCGCGCTCGACCGCGAAATGGCGCCCGCCGAGTGGGCGGCTCAGCAGGCCCTTTTCGCCCACGCCGGCCTGATCGGCCCCGGGGTGGACATGCGGGAGCTGGCGGTTCAGCTGTACACCGAGCAGGTCGCCGGTTACTACGATCCGGACCTCAAAACGTTCTATCTGGCGGATTGGTTGCCCCAGTTGATCCAGCGGGCGGTGGTCGCCCACGAGATCACCCACGCGCTCCAGGACCAGCACTTCGACCTGGTCCCCTGGCTCGACGAGGTCCCGGCGACCGAGGACGGCGCCCTCGCCCGGGCCGCCGTCATCGAGGGCGACGCCATGACCGCCATGCTGGCCTACCTGCTCGTGCCGGCGGGCGCCTCGCTGGACCAGCTGCCCGACATCGCCAGGCTGCTCCAGCAGCAGTCCGGCGCGCTGGCTACGTCGTACCCCACCTTCGACAAGGCCCCGCCCGCGCTTCAGCGGCTGCTGCTGTTCCCCTACGTCGAGGGGTCGGCGTTTGTGCTCACGGCGCTCAAGTCGGGCGGCTGGGCGGCGGTGGACGCCCTGTACCGGGATCCGCCCCGCTCGACCGAGCAGGTCCTCCACCCCGAGCGATACTTCGGCCCCCGCGACGCCCCGCGCACGGTGGCCCCGCCCGCGCTGACGGGGGCGCGCCTGATCGAGGGGAGCTGGGGGGAGCTGGGGGTGTCGCTCATCCTCGGTGCGGGGCTGTCGCCCGGGGCCGCGGCCGCCGCCGCGCGCGGCTGGGACGGCGACCGGTACGTCCTGGCGCGCCGCCCGGGCGGCGGCCTGGCGCTCGCCTGGACGCTGCGGTTCGACACCCCCGCCGCCGCCGCCCGGTTCGCCACCGCCTATGCCCAGAGCATCGTCACGCGGTTTCCCGGTCCGGCGCGCGTGGCCACCGGCGACCGCCGCTTTGGCTTCGCCGGCAAGCGCCGGACGCTCGCGCTCACCTGGAAGGGCGATCGGGTCGAAATTCGTGAAACGGCTATCTTTGAACGCTCGTAGGGGTCAATGCGTCCCGACCGCGACTCTGCGCGGCCCTCAGCCCTCAACCCGGACAATCTGATGTCGACCCCTCGCCCCATGCTGGCCGCCTGCTGCGCGGTCGTCCTCCTGTGCGGGGGTCTGGACGTGACGCCGGCCGCTGCCCAGATCGCCCCGGGCGATAGCATTGATTTGTCGCTGCCGGAAGCGCTCGCCCTGGGCGCGGAGCGGAATCCCCAGATCCGGCAGGCAGGCTATACCCGCTCCGCCGCCGGCGCGGGGGTGCGCGAGGCGTACGGGAACTTCCTGCCCGAGGTGGCGCTCCAGGGGCAACTCCAGCGCACCTTCGAGGGCACGTTCAACCTCTTTGGCCGGGAGTTCCAGAGCCCGGCCACCTACGCCACCCAGTACCAGTGGGATTTCAGCCACCGGCTGCTCGATTCCGGCCGCGATTTCTACCGGCTGAAGAGCGCGCGGGCGACGGTGGACCGGGAGGTCGCCGGCTATGACCTGCAGGCGTGGCTGGTCGCCAGCGACGTCAAGACCCAGTACCTGAACGCCCGCCGCCAGCAGGCGCTGACGACCCAGGCCGTGCGCGAGCGCGCCCGACTGGCCGAGCACGTGCGGCTGGCGCAGGCGCGCTACGATGTGGGCGCGGTGACCAAGTCCGACATCCTCCAGGCGCAACTCGGGGCGTCGCAGGGCGACGTCGCCGTGCTGCAGGCGGCCCAGACCAGCGAAGAGGCGCTGCTCGCCCTGCGGCGGCTGCTGGGCGGGGCGCTGCCGCCGGGCCCGATCGCCCTGACGACCGATTTCCAGGTCTTCCAGCCCACCTTCGAGATCGAGACCCTGCTCGCCAGCGCGCGCGCGAGCTATCCGGGCCTGCGCCGGCTGGAGGCCCAGGAGGACATCAACGAGGCGGATCTCTGGATCGCCCGGTCGGCGTACCTCCCCAGCCTCCAGTTCCAGTACGGCCTCGGTCGCTCGGTCACCGACTCGCTCGGATTCGCGTTCTCGGGGTTCGATGACCGCGATTTCTACGCCGTGTCGATGAACTGGCCGCTCTTCGATGGCTTCTCGCGTCGGGTGGCCACGAGCCAGGCCAACGCCGCGCTCCAGTCCACCCGCGCGGAGCGGCAGCAGCAGGAGCTGACGCTGGAAGAAACGGTGCGCACCGCCCACTCGCGCCTCCTGACCGCCTACGCCGCCTGGCGCGCGAATCAGACCAGCGTCGAGCTGGCCGCCGAGGACCTGCGGCTCGGCGAGGCCCGTTACCGGACCGGCGCCGGG
>JBHENR010000216.1:0-11166 GCA_046262555.1 Gemmatimonadota bacterium
CGACGTGCGGGTCGACCTCGCGCACGATGCCCCGCGCGGCGCCGTAGGCGGTGACCAGACGCGGTGGCAACAGGACATTCCGCCACCACCGCCGCCGCTCGAGCGCGGGCGCCGACAGCAGCCGGTGGGGCAAACCGGAGCCTCCCAGCACCTCGCGATCCTGCCCCCGCCAGCCGCCGACCAGCGTGACGTTCACCACGGGCTGCGAGCGCCGCGTCAACTCTCGCGCGAGCGCGAGCGCCGGCGTCAGATGGCCGCCGGTTCCGCCCCCGGCGATCACGACGCGCACCTCGCCCGCCGCGGCGGCGTCATCGGGCGTCATGCGGCCGCCGGCCAAAACGCCGCAAGGAGGGCCACCGCCGCGACAGCTTTCGGCCCGCGCCCCCCTCGGGCGGGCTGGGAACGTCCACCGCCTCGCGCGAGATGCTCAGCAGGATGCCGGCCGCCGCCAGCTGCACGATGAGGGCGGTCCCGCCGTAGGAGATGAACGGCAGCGTCAACCCCGTCGTGGGGAGCGATGCCGTGGCCACGCCCAGATTGAGCAGCGCCGAGACGAGGATCAGCGTGGTCACGCCCGACGCGAGCAGGAAGCCGAAGGCGTCGGGTGCTCGACGGGCGATGCGGTAGCCGAGCGCGCCGAAATAGAGGAACGCCGCCAGCACCCCCAGCGTGCCCGGCAGTCCCAGCTCCTCGCCGACGATCGAGATGATGAAGTCGGTATGCGCCATCGGCAGGAAGGCGAACTTCTGCTTGCTGGAACCCAGCCCCACCCCGAACCAGCCGCCCGAGCCGAGACTGATCAGCGACTGATTGATCTGGTACGAGATCCCCTGGACATCCTCGCTGCGGTCGAAGAACGCCATCAGCCGCCGCAGGCGATACGGTTCGCTGATCATGATCAGCGCCGCCACCGGGATCGCGCCGGCCGCGATCCGCACCAGGTACGCCATCCGGACCCCCCCCAGGAACAACAGCACCATCGCCAGCAGGAGCAACAGGAATGCGCCCTTGAAATCGGGTTGCAGGACGACCAGCCCGGCGAGCACCAGCGGCATGACCAGGAGCGGCACGAGCCCGTCGCTGGCGCGATCGAGCTTGGCGCCCTTGCGGCTGATGGTCGCCGCCATCCACACGATGAGCGCCAGCTTGGCCAGCTCCAGCGGCTGGAAGGTGAATCCCGGCAGGGCGAGCCAGCGGCGGGCGCCATTGACCTCCGGCACGAAGGTCGAGGGCAATGGAACGGCCAGCACCAGCAGCAGCCCCACGCTCACCCACAGCAGCGGCTTGGCGATCCGGGCCCAGAGGCGATAGTCGACCCAGGCGGCGGCCCACATGACGCCCAGCCCCAGCACGGCCTTGATCAGCTGGCTGGTGAAGTAGACGCTGCTCTTGTCGAAGTGGACCACCGACAGCGCATTGCTCGCGCTGTACACCATCGCCAGCCCGAAGCCCACCAGCAGCAGGATCAGCAACCGGAGCCGGCCGTCGACCGGACCGCGCTGCGCCATCCGTACGCCGACGTTCATGCCGCACCGTCCTGCCGATGCGCCGCGAGATCGGCGACCAGCGCGCGGAACCGGTCACCCCGCTCCTCGAAGCTGGCGAACTGATCGTACGACGAGCAGGCCGGCGAGAGCAGCACCACGTCACCGGGCCGGGCGATCTCGTCGGCCCGCTCGACCGCCCGCTCCAGCGTTTCCACCACCGTGACGGGGGCCGCGCCGCCGAGCTCGGCGGCGATCCGGGTAGCCGCTTCACCGATCGCGAGCACCTCCCGCGCGTGCGAGGCGAGCGCCGGCGCCAGCGGCGCGTAGGGCGCCTCCTTGTGCCGGCCGCCGAGAATGACGACCAGCGGCGCGCGACAGGTCTCCAGCGCGACCGCCGCCGCCGCGACGTTGGTCGCCTTGGAATCATTGATCCAGGTCACTCCGCCCACGACGGCGATGGTTTCCAGCCGGTGCGCAATCCCCGGAAACGACGCCAACCCCTCGGCGATGGCGGCCGTGTCGATCCCCATCAGCGACGCCGCCAGCGTAGCGGCGAGGGCATTCTGCAGATTGTGATGGCCGGGGATCCGAAGCCGGTTGACCGGCAGCACGCGCCCCGCCGCGGGGGTCCCCCGCAGCGCGATCCACTCCGCTTCGACCGACGCCCCGCGGGCCACCGCGGCGTCGCGGTGAAACCAGTACCGCTCGGCGGGGGAGTCCGCTCCCAGGCCGGCGAGCGCGGCGTCCTCGGCGCTCAGACAGAGCTGGTCCCCCGCGTGCAGGTTCTCGGCGATCCGGGCCTTGTCGGCCGCATACGCCGCCAGGGTGGGGTATGTGTCGAGGTGATCCGGCGCCAGATTGAGCACCACCGCCACGCGGGGCCGGAAGGTGACGATCCGCGCCAGCTGGAACGACGACACCTCGAGCACGAACCACTCCACGTCGACGTCTTCCAGCACGGCGGTCGAAAACGCCCGACCGATATTGCCCGCCACGCTCGTCCGGATCCCCGCGCCCTGGCTGATCGCGCCCAGCAGCGCCGTCGTCGTCGTCTTGCCGTTAGTTCCCGTGATGGCCGCGATCGGAACCCGGGTGAACCACGACGCCACCTCGAGCTCGCTGAAGATGGGTCGCGCCACCACGCCCGGCTCGCCCAGGATCGGGGCGTCCGGCGGAATCCCCGGGCTCACCACGATCCAGTCGCACGCCGCCAGGCGGGCCACATCGTGGCCGCCGGTCTCGGCGCTGATCCCCCGTTCGCGCAGCGCCGCCGCATTGGCCAGCACGGCCGCCGACGCGCCCCGGTCGGACGCGTAGACCGAGGCGCCGCGGGCCGCCAGCAGCCGCGCCACCGCGTAACCCGAGCGACCCAGCCCCAGCACCCCGACCCGGGCGCCTCCAATGGTGACCGGCAGCTGGGTCATCGGAGCTTCAGCGTAGAGGCCGCCAGCAGCGCGAACAGCAGGCCCAGGATGTAGAACCGCAACACCACCGTCGCCTCAGCCCAGCCGGACTGCTCGAAGTGATGATGGAGGGGACTCATCTTGAAGACCCGTTTGCCCCGCAGCTTGAACGAGACGACCTGGATGATGACGGAGAGCGTCTCCATCACGAAAACACCACCGATCAGCACCAGCACGAATTCGATCTTCAGCAGGATCGCCAGGGTCCCGAACGCGCCGCCCAGGGCCAGCGATCCGGTGTCGCCCATGATCACCTGCGCCGGGTGGGCGTTGAACCAGAGGAAGCCGAGCGACGCGCCCAGCAGACTGAGGCAATAGATCGTCAGCTCACCCCCGCCCGGCAGGTACGGAATCTGGAGATACGTCGACCAGTCGGCGCGCCCGATGATGTAGGCGAAGGCGGCGAAGGCCGCCGCCGCGATGCCCGACAGCCCGATCGCCAGGCCGTCGAGGCCGTCGGTCAGGTTGACCGCGTTCGTCATCGCGGTGATGACGAAAATGATGAACGGGATGTAGAGCCAGCCGAAATCGACGAACCGTTCCTTCAGGAACGGCACCGACGTCCGGGTCACGTACTCGCTGTTGGCGGGCTCGAGATAGAGCCAGATCCCCAGCACCACGCCGAGCAGCACCTGCCCGACGATCTTCTGCATCGCGATCAACCCCTTGGAGCGCCGCTTGACGACCTTGAGGTAGTCGTCGAGGAACCCGAGCCCCCCCATCCACAGCGTCGCCACCAGAATGATCTGAATGAACGGCTCGCGCAGATCGGCCCAGAGGATCGTCGGGACGACGGTAGCGACCAGAATCAGCAACCCACCCATCGTCGGGGTACCAGCCTTTTTGTAGTGGGATTCCGGTCCCTCCTGGCGGATTATCTGGCCCACTTTCAGGACCCGCAGCTTGCGGATCACCCACGGGCCCAGGACGAATGCGATCAGCAGTGCCGTCACGGTCGCGTAGGCGGCCCGGAACGTGATGTACCGGAACACGTTGAAAAACGTGTGATCTTCGGCCAGCGGAACGAGCAGATCGTAGAGCATCAGCCGTCCACACCTCCCCACGGGTGCTGCGGCGCGGCGCCGCAGCGGGCCGACCCCTCGACGCAGGCCGCGCGCACCGGCGCGACCACGGTTTCCAGCGCGGCGCCCCGGCTGGCCTTGAAGAGCACACCGTCGCCGGGCTCCAGGTTGTCGATGAGCCACGCCGTCGCCGCGCCGGGATCGTCGAACCGCATGCTGGCGACTCCGGCGGCGCCGGCGCCGTCGGCGATAGGCGACGCGGCCGATCCCACGGCCACGACCAGCTCCACCAGACCATGCAGGGCCCTGCCGACGTCCGCGTGGAGCGTCTGGCTCTGCTCGCCCAGCTCCAGCATCGTCCCCAGGACGGCGACCCGCCGCCGGACGCCGGAGAGCGTGGACAGCGTCGCCGCCGCCGACAGCACGCTCTCCGGGTTCGCATTGTAGCAGTCCACCAGGGCCACCACCTCGCCCCACCGCTCGAGCTGCATGCGGAGCGGCAACGCATCCGGCTCCGCCAGACCGACGGCGATGGTGCCCGGCGCGAGCCCGGCTTCCCGCCCCACCGCGACCGCGGCCAGGGCGTTGACGATGTTGTGGCGGCCGGTGAGCCGCAGCCGGAAGGTCCGCCGGTCGAGCGTGAACCGGCCGCGGCCGTCCTCGTCGAGCGACCAGGTGTCGGGGAGGACGTCGTTGCCCGGTTCCAGACCGTACGCGAGGCTCCGGCAGGGTAGCTGCCGGGCGGCGGCGGCGAGGCGCGGCTGATCGCCACAGAAGATGAGCAGGTCGGCGGGCCCCAGCGCCCGCCCCAGCGCGAGCTTCTCCTCCAGCACCGCCTCGACGCTGCCGAGCCCCGTCAGGTGGCTGGCGGCGATGTTGGTGATGACGCCGATGGCGGGCCGCGTGATGGCCGCCAGCGGCGCGATCTCCCCCGGCAGATTCATCCCCAGCTCGACGACGGCCCAGGCGTGCTGCGGCCCGATCTCCAGGAGCGTCAGCGGGACGCCGATCTGATTATTCAGATTTCCCGGTGTCCGGGCGGTGGGAAAGGCCTGCCCCAGCACCGCGGCGATCAGCTCCTTGGTGGTCGTCTTGCCATTCGATCCCGTCACGGCGACGACCCGGGTGTCGAGCCGGCGGCGGTGGAAGGCGGCCAGCGCCTGCAGCGCCGCGCGGCCCTCGGGCACCACCCACCGGGCGACGCCTTCGCCACCCGCAAACGGTTCCGCGCTGCCGATCACCCCGGCGGCACCCGCTGACACCGCTGCGGCGCGGAAGGCCTCGCCGTCGTATCGCTCGCCGCCGAGCGCGACGAATAGATCCCCTGGCGCGATCCGCCGGCTGTCGATGGTGACGCGGGGAAAGACGACCTCCGGATCGCTGAGATGCAGCGGCGCGACGCCTAACGCCCGCGTCACCTCGGCGGTGGTAAAGGCGGCGCTCATGCGCCCGCCCGCGCGGCGAGCGCCCGCTGCGCTTCGTCACGCTCGGAGAACGACTCTTTCACCGTGCCGATCATTTGATACGCTTCATCTCCCTTGCCCAGCAGGCAGACGACGTCTCCCGGGGCGGCCTCGCTGATCGCGCGGTGTATCGCCGCCGCTCGATCGTCCACCCGCTCCCAGCGGGCGGGCGACCCGGTGAGCCCGGCCAGGGTATCGGCCATGATCTGCTCGACCGGCTCGCGCCGGGGGTTGTCGACCGTGACGAACACGACGTCGGCGAGCCGGCCGGCGAGGCGCGCCATCTCCGGCCGCTTGGACCGGTCCCGCTCCCCCCCGCAGCCGAAGACGCACCAGACGGCGGCGGCCCCGCTCGCCCGCACCGTGGTCAGGATCCGCTCGAAGGCCAGCGGCGTGTGGGCGTAGTCCACGATCACCGTCACGCCGCCGCCGTGGTACACTTCGTACCGACCGGGAACCCGCGGAACGCCGCCCAGCGCATCGCCGACGGCCTCGGGAGCCATGCCGAGGCCCACGCCGAGGGCGGCCGCGGCCAGGGCGTTGGCGGCATTGAACCGCCCGGCGAGCGCGAGCCGGGTCTCGAAGCGGCCAGCCGGTGTGCGGACCGTGAGCACCGAGCCATCGGGGGCGCTGTCGAATCGCTCGGCGTACACCTCGACTCCGGAATCCTCCAGACTGAAGCGCCACGTGCCCGGCGGACCGGCGGCGCGAAACCTCTCACCCCAGGCGTCGTCCGCATTGACCACGGCGAACGCCCCCTGATCGGCGAGCTGGCGGAAAAAGGTCAATTTCGCTTCCCCGTAGGCTTCGAGCGAATGGTGAAAATCCAGGTGCTCCGGGCTCAGGTTCGTGAAGGCACCGGCGGCCCAGTGCATGCCGCCCACCCGGCCCAGCGCGAGCGCGTGGCTCGAGACCTCCATCGCCACGGCCGCGACGCCGTCCGCCGCGAGCTCGGCGAACAGGCGGGCCAGATCGGGGGCCTCCGGCGTGGTGAAGCCGGTGGGGACGGTGCGATCACCGCGCCGCAGACCCAGCGTGCCCAGGATGGCGACCTCGGCCGCCCGCGCCGCTCCCAGCACGGCGGCGGTCAGGAAGGATGTCGTCGTCTTCCCGTTGGTGCCGGTGATGCCCACCACCTGCAGGCCGGCCGTCGGGTCGCCGTAGACCGCCTGCGCCACCGGTCCCAGCACCGCCCGCACCTCATCGACGATCAGCGCGGGCAGCGGCCACGCCCCGTCCCGCTGGACCACGACCGCCGCGGCGCCGGCCGCGGCCGCCGCCCCGATGAAGTCGTGCCCGTCGCGCTCGAAGCCGGGAATCGCCGCGTACAGGTCGCCCGGCTGGACGCGCCGGCTGTCGTGCGTCGCACCCGTCACGCGCGTGTCGGCCGCGCCCTCGGTCCGGCCGCCCGTCAGCCGCGCCAGTTCGGCCAGCGTCGGCGGGGTGGAGCTACGGATTGTGCACGCGCACGCGCTGGCCGCGCGACACGATCTCACCCGCCTCGGGCGCCTGCTCCCGCACCCGACCCGATCCATCGAACACGAGCTGCAACCCCAGCCGCGCCGCCCGCCGCACCGCCTCCCGCAGGGCCAGGCCGCTGAAGTCAGGCACCTTCACCTGCGACCGGGGATCGAAACCGGTACCGGCCGTTCCGCCGCCGGCGCGCACGTCGATCACGTAGGGGACGTCCGTCTCGGGTTCGAGCGCGCCCGGCGTTTCGAGCACTGGATCCCATTGGGCGATCCGGCTCATCTCCGCCTCTCCCCTCGCCGGCGAGGGACGGCTCGTCCCGGTCGAATCCGTCTCCGTCGGGCCATCGGGAGCGGGATTGGTCTGCGATGCCTGCACCAGCGGCGGCAGCGCTCCGAACGTGTCCGACACCGTCCAGACGACCCGATCCGGCGACCGCAGGCGCCCCATCAGGCCCGGCGACCGCTGCATCGCATCGGTCAGCAGGCCCCGCTCCATCGCCTCGCGGAACAGCGGCGCCGCCACCGCGCCGCCGTAGAACTCCCCGACCGGCTCATCGATCCGAACGAAGGCGACGTAGCGCGCATCCGTCGCCGGAAAGAAGCCAGCGAATGAGGAGGTGTACCGCCCCTCGTAGCCGCCGGCGCCGGTCTTGCGCGCGGTGCCGGTCTTCCCCGCCACCGGCAGGACGTCGATCTGCGCCGTCTGGGCGGTCCCCACCTCCACCACCCGGACCAAAGCCTGGGTCATCTGGCGCGCCGTCTCCGGCCGCATGACCCGCCTGACCCGCTGAGGGCGCCCTTCGAAGGCGACGATCCCGCCTGGTCCCTCGATCCGCCGCACCAGGTACGGCCGCAGCAGCTCGCCACCGTTGGCTATCGCGCCGTACGCCATCGCCATCTGCAGCGACGTGACCATCACCTCGTAGCCCATCGCCAGCGAGGCCGACGACAGCGCCGACCACTGGTCGGGCCGGCGCAGCGTGCCGCGCGGCTCGCCGGGGAAGTCCAGCCCGGTGGGCAGGCCGAAGCCGAACCGCCGGGCGTACTCATAGAACCGGTCGGCGCCGAGCCGGTCGGCCAGCTTGGCGGCGCAGATATTTGAGGATTCCTCGATCACCTCCTCGACCGTGAGGTAACCGTAGGGGTGGACGTCGCGCAGCGTGCGGCCCCCGATCGACCACTCCCCGTTCTCGCAGAACAGCGAATCGGTGGGGGCGGCCAGGGCGTTGTCATAGAGGCCCGCCAGCGTCACGATCTTGAACGTCGAACCGGGCTCGAACTGGTCCACCACGGCGTAGTTGCGGGCCAGTCCCGTGACGGCGGCATTGGCCGCCGCGCGATTCGCCAGCGCCAGCACTTCGCCCGTCCGCGGGTCGAGCACGACGATGCTGCCCGAGCGGGCAGCGGTTTTCTCCATCGCACCGAGCAGCGCTTCCTCGACGATCTCCTGCAGCCCCAGGTCGAGCGTGAGGTGGAGATCCTGGCCATTGACCGCGGCCTCGATGGGAAGGGTGAAGTTCGGATACTCGCGCCCCAGCGCGTCGCGCTGATGGATGGCATAGCCCGGCGTGCCCCGCAGCACCTGATCGTAAAACAGCTCGAGCCCTTCGATACCCGCGTTGTCGACATCCACGCCGCCCAGCAGGCTGGCAGCGAGCGTTCCGTACGGATAGTGACGCACGTAATACGACTCGACACCGACCCCGTCGAGGTCGGCCGCCTTCAGCCGGCGCACGGTCTCGCGCGACACGCCCCGCACCAGCCGAACGTACCAGCCGCCGGCGGCGATCCGGCTGCGGAGCTCCACCTCGTCGTACGGCAGAATGGCGGTGAAGTCGGCGATGAACCGGGCGGGATCGACGATATGACGCGGGACGAGGAACACCTCGTACTGCTCCCGATTGACCGCCAGCGCCACCCCATTGCGATCGAAAATCGCTCCCCGCTGGGGCGGAATGACCAGGCGCCGCTTCTGCTGGCGCTGCGCCTGCTCGACGTAACTGGCGTGGGAGAGGATCTGGATCTCGACGAATGCCCAGGCGATCCGGGCGCCGAACAGCAGCAGTGCGAGGTAGAGCCAGGCCTGGCGGCGGCGCGCGACCTTGAGACGCTGTGCCTCCATCCGCGCCCCTACTGACTCGTCAGCGCGAGAGCTTCCTCCTGCAACAGCGCGTCGAGCCACGCCTGCACGGCGCGCCCCGGACTCCCGGCCGCATCGGCCGGACGCGGCGTGCCGGAGGCGAGATTCGCGCGATGGGGGACCGGCAGCCAGACAATGTCATCCTTGGTCGGGTCGATCATCCCGAGTCGCCCGCTGGCGTCACGCGTCACCCGCTCGCGCGTCGTCAGGGCCGCGATCGCCCGCGTCAGGTCTTCATTCTGCAGCTCGAGATCGCGGGCGTCGTTCTTCAGCTCGATCACGCGATGCGACCAGCGGATCGAGACCGACTGGGTGTAGATCTTGCCGATCACGGCGGTGCCGAGCAGCAGCAACAGGATCGGGAGGTACCGCAGCAGGAAGTTGTCCCGCCGGCGGGTCTTGGTCTCGATCTTCCGGTATTCGCGGACATAGGCGTTCATGAGGCCGCCCCTGCGGGCGCCAGCCGGCGCTCGATCGCGCGCAGCCGGGCGCTGCGGGCGCGCGGGTTGGCCGCCACTTCGGACGCGGCGGGACGCACGGCGCGCCGCGTCAGTACGACCGCCTCGGCCACCTTGTCGCAGCGGCAGACGGGAAAGTCCGGCGGGCAGACGCAGTCCGCAGCCAGGTCACGGAAGAAGTGCTTGACGATGCGGTCCTCGAGGGAGTGGTAGGCGATCACCACGAGGCGCGCCCCGTGGTTCAGCCGGGCGACGCACTGCCGCAATCCGGTATCGAGCGCGGTCAGCTCATCATTGACGACGATGCGCAGCGCCTGAAAGACGCGCGCCACCGATTTGAGCGAGTGGGTGGGACCGGGAACGGCCGCCTCGACGATGCGTCGCAGCTGGCCGGTGGTGTCGATCGGGGCCCGCTCCCGCTCGCGGATGATCGCCCGCGCGATGCGGGCGGCGTGGCGTTCCTCACCGTAGAGACGGAACCAGGTGGTGAGGTCGGAAAGATCGGCGCGCGTCAACATGTCCCGGGCAGTATCCCCTCTGGGCCCCATCCGCATTTCCAGTGGAGCGTCCTGTCGGTAACTGAAGCCGCGCGCCAAGTCATTGATCTGTTCGCTCGAGAGGCCCAGGTCGAGCAGCGCCCCATCGAGGTGGATCGCTCCGAGCCCGGGAACGGCCTCGAGCTCGGCAAAGTTCGTCTCGTGGAACTGCACCCGGTCGCCGAAGCGGGCGAGGCGGTTCCGCGCGTACGCGATCGCCGCGGGGTCGCGGTCGAGCGCCACCAGCCGGCCGGTGGGCTGCGAGGCCATCAGGATGGCCTCCGCATGGCCGCCACCGCCGAGCGTGCCGTCGAGATAGACCCCGTCGGGATGCGGCGCGAGCAGCGCGAGCGCCTCCGCGAGCAGCACCGGCGTGTGGTAACTCGACGCGTCTCCATTCACTTACAGGTACTGAGCCAGCCAGCCGTCGAAATCCGCCTCGGTGCCGTCCACGTACGCGCTGTGGCGGGCCGGGTCCCACATCTCGATGACATCCCCCGCGCCGACGAACACGACGTCGCGCTGGATGCCGGCGAGCGCGGCGAGGTGCTGGGGCAGGTGGATACGCCCCTGGCCGTCGAGCGGCGCCTCGGCCGTGAACTGCATGAGCTGCAGGTAGTGGCGACGCTGCTCCGGATCCACCCGGACTTTCTGCCGCTCCAGCCGGGCGAGCACTTTGTCCCACTCGGCGCCGGGATAGAGATACAGGCACGGTCCTTGGCCGCGGGTCGCGACGAAGAGCTCACCCGCCTCCCCGCGGCGAAACCGAGCCGGCAGGCTGACCCGGCCCTTCTCATCGATCGCATGAGTGAACTGACCTAGAAATGACGTAGCGCCCTCTCAAGTTTGCCACTTTATCCCATTTCCTCCCACTTGGTCCCGCATTGTAAACTATCTTACCCACCCCTGTCAAGCGCCCGCCAAAAAAAACCCGCCCCTCCCGAAGCGGGAGAGGCGGGATCGTTCGAAGGGACGGTCTAACGCAGCGCCGCTACTCGCTCCCTGCTGGAGGCGCGGCCGCTTCCGGCTCGACCGGTGCGGGATCGACTGGCGCGGGTTCGACCGCTGCCGGCTCCGTCACCGGTGGCGAGGCTTCGTCATCGATCGGCTCGGGGGCCGGTTCCT
>JBHENR010000217.1:0-12815 GCA_046262555.1 Gemmatimonadota bacterium
CCACCTCGACGGCCTCGACGAGGCGCAGCGGACCGCGGTTCGCGCCGCGCTGACCGCGGCCCGCGAGGCGCTCCGCGCCATCCATGAGCGGGTGCGCGCCGGCGAGCTCACCCGCGAAGCCGCGCACGTGGAAGCGCGGGCGGTCCACGACGCGCTCCTGACGGCGCTGGCCGACGTGCTGACGCCGGATCAGCTCGCCCGGCTGCGGCATCACGGCCCCGGCGGGCCCGGGGGCCCGGGCGGGCCGCCGCACCCGGAGCTCCATCTCACCGAGGAACAGCGGAGCGCGATCCATGCGCTGCGGTCGGCCTTTCACGAATTCCTCCAGGGCTTACGCGCCCAGCTCCAGGACGGCACCGTGACGCCGGAAGACGCCCGCGCCGAGGTGCGCGAGCGCGCCCTGGCGCTCCGCGAAGCGGTCTGCGCGGTTCTCACCGAGGAGCAGCGGAGCCAGGTCCGGTACTGCGCGCCCACCCCGCGGGGGTAGCGCACGCAGGGCTATTTTTGCATTGGCGTGATCGGCGGGCGGAGCGACATGGCGGTCGCGCCGCCCGCATCGTCTCTGGTTAATTAATGGAGGCTCTGCCTATTTTTACTCGCCATGACCGGGCGAGTGCTCCGACTCTATCTAGACGAATCCGGGGATCACCACCGGGTCCATGAGACCGACATTGCGGCGCGGTATCTTGGACTTGTTGGGGTCATTGTCGAAGAAACCCATTATCGGGAACTGGCAGATCGGCTAGAGGATCTTAAGCGACAACATTTCCCCCTCCATCATCCCGACAATCCCGTAGTACTTCATCGACGAGAAGTGATGGATGCAACCGGGCCTTTTTTCCCGCTCCAAGACACGGACCGCCGACAGGCGTTTAACAAGGAACTGCTCGAACTGGTCCGGGCCTCTGAATTCGTCGCCGTGGCGGTCGTGATTGACAAGTATTCTCACCAGTCGAAGGAATACAGAGCGCAGAAGCATCCATACCACTATTGCCTTCAAGCCATGATGGAACGGTACTGCGGCTTATTGCGATATCGTGGGTGTCAAGGAGATATAATCGCAGAAGCTCGTGGAGCCAGAGAAAATCGCGAATTGAATAACGCATTTCGGGAAGTGCGCACCGAGGGAACTCGCTATCTCCCGTCGGCGATTGCGTGCGAAACGCTACTCTGTGAGAATATCAGGATTGAGCCAAAGGATAAAAACATTCCCGGTCTTCAATTGGCCGACCTTCTCGCCAACCCGCTAACGAGGAATGTTCTTCAAGCGACTGGTCGCTTGGAGTCGGGGATTACCGGTTTCGGTGCGGAATTAGTCCGGGTTGCAACTCCCAAGTACAACATGCGACGAGATACTGGAAAGATTGACGGTTACGGCAGAGTACTTCTCACGTAGCATTTAGGGGCAAATGAAAAGGGCCGGCATACTCCCCGGCCCGATTCACGCTGGCCCGTACGGGCCATCCTTTGAATTGACAATCACCTCAAGAATAATGCCAATGTTGGCCGATGTCAATGACCACCACTAGGCTTGCGCGCAAGCCTAGTGGTGGTGTCAAACCACGAACGGGTTGGCTCTGTAAAAGAGCCAGGAGAACTGGAGCGTATTTCGCCATGGAAGCCCATCCCCGTCTCGAACCGCGCGATGCCGCGGACGACGTCGAGACCGCGGCGCGACTGCTGACCGCGCGGGCGGCGCTCGACACGGCGATCGAACGGGTGATCGTCGGTCAGGAGACCGTCCGCGAGCTGCTGCTGGTGGCGCTCCTGTCGCGGGGCCACGCGCTGCTGGTCGGCGTGCCGGGACTCGCCAAGACGCTGCTCGTCCAGACACTGGCGCGGGCGCTCGACTGCCGCTTCAACCGGATCCAGTTCACGCCCGACCTGATGCCCAGCGACATCACCGGCACCGAGGTGATCGAGGAGGATCCCGAGTCGCTCCGCCGCCGGCTGCGGTTCCTGCCGGGGCCGCTGTTCACCCACATCCTGCTGGCCGACGAGATCAACCGGACGCCGCCCAAGACCCAGGCCGCGCTGCTCCAGGCGATGCAGGAGCAGGAGGTCACCGCCGGCGGGGTGACCCACCCGCTCGAGGACCCGTTCTTCGTGCTGGCGACCCAGAATCCGATCGAGCAGGAGGGCACCTATCCCCTGCCCGAGGCGCAGCTCGACCGGTTCATGTTCGAGCTCGCCATCGGGTATCCGGAGCGAGCCGAGGAGATCGCCATCGTGCGCGCCACCACGGGTGAACCGGCGGCGACGGTGACACCGGCGATCTCGCGCGCCGAGCTGCTCGCGTTCCAGGACCTGGTGCGACGGGCGCCGGTTCACGACGAGGTGGTGGGGTATGCGGTCGATCTGGCGCGCCGCAGCCGGCCGGCCCACCCGCAGGCGCCCGACGCGGTCAAGCGGTACGTGGCGTGGGGAGCGGGGCCCCGCGCCGGGCAGTACCTGACCCTCGGCGCCAAAGCGCGCGCCCTGCTCCAGGGGCGGCTCAGCCCGGACCTGGGCGACGTCCGCACTCTGGCGCCGGCCGTCCTCCGTCACCGGATGGTCGCCAACTACGAGGCTGAAGCGGCGCGCGTCACGGTGGACGAGATCATCGCCCAGCTGGTCGCGGCGGTGGACCGGGATGCCGGCCAGTCCGACGGCCAGCGTGGAGGGTAGGACCGACGCGGCGTGGCTGCCGCCCGAGGAGCTGTTGCGGCTCGGGGCACTGGAGCTGGTCAGCCGGCTCGTCGTCGATGGCTTCCTGGCCGGACGCCACCGCAGTCCGGGACGCGGCGGCTCACTCGAGTTCGCCGAGCACCGGTCCTACGTGCCCGGCGACGACCTGCGCCGGGTGGACTGGAAGGTCTACGGCCGCACCGACCGCCACTATGTCCGCGAGAGCGAGGAGGAGACCAACCTCCGCGCGCTGATCCTGCTCGACGCGAGCGCGTCGATGCGCTTCGCCAGTGGCGGTCGCGTCACCAAGTGGGCCTATGCCCAGCTCGTGGCGGCGGCGCTGGCGCACCTCTTGATCGGGCAGCAGGACGCGGTCGGTCTGGCGACCTTCTCGAGCACGCTCGGCGCCTACGTGCCGCCCCACGGCGGGCGCGGCCAGCGGGCGCGGCTGATGCGGGCCCTGACGGAGGCCGAGCCCGACGGCGAGACCGCGCCGGAGGGGCTGTTCCGCGCGCTCGCCGAGCGGCTGCCGCGGCGGGGCCTCCTGATCCTCCTCTCCGACCTGCTCGGCCCGCCCGAGCGGTTTCTCCCCGGGCTGCGGTATTTCCGCCACCGCAAGCACGAGATCATCGTGATGCAGGTGCTCGACCCGGCCGAGCGATCGCTGGACAGACTCGGCGCCGCGGGCGGGTTCACCGATGCGGAGTCGGGCCGCACCCTGCGCGCCACTCCAGCCGAGCTGGCGGACGGCTACCACGAGGCGCTGGCCGAGCTCGAGCGGACCTACCGCGAGCAGGCCCACGACCGTGGCTTCGACTTTCTCGGGCTGACCACGGATCAGCCGGTGGCGACCGCTCTCGGCCGCTATCTGACCGGACGCCGCGACCGCTCGCGGTAGATGGGTTTTCTGGCGCCCGCCGCGCTGCTCGCGCTGCCGCTGGCGGTGATTCCTTTTCTGCTCGACTGGCAGGGCCGACGCGCCGGCGAACCGGTCCGGTTTTCGTCCCTTTACCTGCTCGAGCGCGCGCAACGCGCCCCGCGGCGCGGCCCGCCGACGCGGGCGCGGTGGCTGGCGGTGCTGCGCGCGGCGTGCATCCTGCTGCTGGTCCTGGCGGCGGCGCAGCCGGTGGGCCCCGGGCGCGGCGGGCCCGCGGCGCACTTTCCCACCCACGTCATCGTCGCGCTCGACGTGTCGGCGAGCATGCGCCAGCTCGCCGAAGGCCGCCCGGCCTGGCTGGCGGCCCGCGCGGCGGCCGACTCGCTCCTGCTCCTGACCGGTCCCGGCGACCGGGTGGCGCTGGCGGCTGTCGCCGACGGGCTGGTCGGCTGGTGGGAGGCGCCGGCCCCCGCGCTCCGCGGACAGCTGGCCCGGCTCGCGCCCACCGGCCGGCCCAGCGACTGGCCGGCAGCGCTGGCCGCGCTCGCGGGCCGGCAGGAAGCCGGCGGCGAACTGTATCTGGTGACCGACGGCGCGCGCGGCGCGCGGCCGCCCGACGGCGCGATGATCAGTTGGCCCGCCGGCCATCGCGCGCTGCGCGTGGTGGGCGACGGGGAAAGCGCCAACCAGGGCTTGACGGGCGCGGCGTGGATTGCCGAAGACGCCGTCGGATTGCGGGGTCAGGCGTGGGGCCCGGCCCCGACATCGGCGCCGGTGGGCCGGCTGATGGGCGCGGCCGTCTCCGAGACCGCGGCCATCCCGCTCGACGAGGCGATCGCCCCCACGGTCTGGGCGGTGGCGGACACCGCCACGTTCGCGCTGGCGACGGGGGACCGCTATCCGTTCGATGACCGATGGTACGTCGCGCGCGGCGCCGCCGGCGGGCCGTACCGGATCGCGCGGTGGATGCCGGCGGACGAGCCGCCCGAGCCGGGCGCATTGTTCTGGGAGGCGGCGCTGGCGGCCGACCCGCGCGCCCCCGCGCTCCAGCGCGCGGCGACCCTGGCCGAGGTGGCGACGGGGAATGCGGACCTGGCGATCCTTCCGCTGCGAACCTATCGGGCCGACGAAGCGGCGCTCCTGGCGGGCCTCGCCGCCGCCGGCACACGACTGCTGTTCGTGCCGCCCTGCCCCGCGCCGGCCTGCATTCCGCCGGGCGCGTGGCTGCCGGCCGCCGGGCTCGAGGTGCCGGCCGTCGGCTGGCGGATGGGATCTCCCGACCGTCAGACGACGCTGGTTGCGCCGGGGGTCCCCGATCATCTGCTGGCCCGGGCTCCCGTCCGGGGCGCGCTGGCCGCGCTCGGCGGCGCGCTCCCCGACTGGACCTGGGAGCTGGCCAGTGGCGAGCCGGCCCTCTGGGTGCGGGGCGCGGTGGCGGTGTGGCTGGTTCCGCTCGGGCCCCCGGTGACGGGATTGGCGACCACGCCGATCTTTCCCCAGGTGGCCGCGGCCGCGCTGGCCGCCTGGGATCCCGCGTGGGCGCCGGGCGGCGCCGGGACGGCGGCGGGCGAGCCGCTGCCGCTCCCCGCCGCCGGCGCGACCGTGCGCGGTCCGCTGGGCGACGGCGAGGCCGCGCGGGAGTGGCGACTGGCCGCCGGCGGGGCGCCGCCGCGGCCGGATCTGCCCGGTCTCTACCGGGTCACGGCGAGCACCCCGGGAGCCGGCGAGCCCCTCGCGGACGGCGCGACGACCTTCGTCGCCGTCAACGGCGTCCCCGCCGAAGGCGACCTGGCGCCGATTCCCCCGGCCGCATGGCGGGCTGCCTGGGGCGCTCCGGCCGTCTCCCCCGACCGCTGGCCGGCGGCGCTTTTTCCCCGCCGCCGGGGGCCGGAGTGGGGCGGGTGGGTGCTCGCGCTGGCGGCGCTCGGGCTCGCGGGCGAGGCCTGGCTGCGCCGGCGCCAACAACTATACACGTAGCCATGAGGCCACAGCCCCGCGCATGCTGATTCAGGAACTCGACGAGCGCCTGCGGTCGACCCCGGCCTACCGCACCGTGCGCCGGGCGCTGGGAGGCGGGGCGTCCGCCCGGGCGTCGAATCTCGCCGGCTCGAGCCGGATGGCGCTGACCGGGGCGCTGGCCGAGGACCTCGGCGCACCGCTTCTCGTCATCGCCGCGACCGCCGAGCGGGGCGAGGCGTGGCTGGCCGACCTCGAGGCGCTCCTCGGGGCCGGCCGGGTCGGGTACTACCCCCAGTGGGAGACGCTTCCCTACGAGCCGCGCGCGCCGCAGCGCGAAATTGAAGGCCAGCGGCTCGAATTCCTCGCCGGCCTGCTCGACGGCATGATCCTCGTCGGCGTCACCACCGCGCGGGCGGTGCTGCCCCGCGTGCTGGCGCCGGCCGCGCTGGCGGCCCGGCTGGTGCGGCTGGTCGCGGGTGACCGGATCCGGCTGCCGGAGTTGCTGGCGCGGCTGGTCGCGATGGGATTCGAGCGCGAGGCGCTGGTGTCCGAAGTGGGCACGTTCAGCGTCCGCGGTGGCATCGTGGACGTCTTCAGCTATCGCCAGCCGCACCCGCTCCGGATCGAGCTGGAGGGCGACGAGATCGTCTCGCTTCGCGCGTTCGATCTCGCGACGCAGCGGTCGATCGGCGCGCTCGAGCGGGTCGAGATCCTGCCCGCGCGCGAGGCCGCGCCGCCACCGCCTGCGGCCGGCGAGGGGCGTCCCGCGAGCGCCGAGCTCCACGACGTCGCGCGCTATCTGCACCCCGACACCATCATCGTCCGGGATGAGCCGGTGCGACTCGCCGCCGCCTGGGACGACGCCTGGCTGGAGATCCTCGAGCGGCACGCCGAAGCCGACGCCGAACGGGAGGTTCCGTCTCCCGCAGCGCTCTACGCCGCGCCCGACCGCCTGGCGGCGGCGCTCGCCCCGTTCCGTCAGCTCGAGCTGTTCGGGCTCCACCTCAAAGGCGCCGACGCCACGCGCTTCGCCACCCGCGAGCCGGAGCCGGTCAGGCGCTCGATGGCGCGCCTGGGGGAGGCGCTGCGGCACGATCTGGCGCGCGGCACCCTGCCGGTGATCCTGTGCGACAACCTGGGCCAGCTCGAGCGGCTGGAAGAGCTGCTGCCGAGCGACGTCCGCGGCGCGGCGCGCCTGGCGGTCGGGGCGCTCGAGGCGGGGTTTGTGCTGGTGGACGGCGGGCTCGTCCTCTACACGGATCACGAGATCTTCGACCGCCGCCGCCGCATTCGCCGCCGCCGCTACGCGCGCGGGGCGGCGCTCGACCACCTCACCCAGATCGCGCCCGGCGACTACCTGGTCCACCTCGACTACGGCATCGGCCGGTATGTGGGGCTCGAGCGGCTGCGCCTCAGCGGCGGCGGCGAGGTGGAGGCGCTCCGGCTCGCCTACGCCGAGGGCGAGACGCTCTACGTGCCGGTCGAGCAACTCATCCGGCTCGAGAAGTTCTCCAGCGAGGACGGCGCCCCGCCGACGATCCACCGGCTGGGGAGCGGCCACTGGGAGCGGCAGAAGGCGAAGACCCAGGCGGCGATCGCCGCGCTGGCCGACGAGCTGCTCACGCTCCACGCCGAGCGGGCGCTGTCGACCGGCATCGCGTTCTCGGCCGACACCCTCTGGCAGCGCGAGATGGAGTCGGCGTTTCTCTACGAGGACACGCCGGATCAGCGGGCGGCCGCGGTGGCGGTAAAGCGCGACATGGAGCGCGCCCGACCGATGGACCGGCTGGTCTGCGGCGACGTCGGCTACGGCAAGACCGAGGTGGCGATCCGGGCCGCCTTCAAAGCGGTGCAGGATGGCAGGCAGGTGGCGGTTCTGGTGCCGACGACCGTGCTCGCGGTGCAGCATCTGGAGACGTTCCGCGAGCGGCTGGCCGACTATCCGGTCACGATCGCCATGCTGTCGCGCTTCAACACCGCCGCCGAGGCGCGCGCGGTGCGCGCCGGCATCGCCGACGGCACGCTCGACATCGTCATCGGGACCCACGGGCTGCTCGGTCCCACCGTCGCCTTCGCCGACCTCGGACTGGTCGTCATCGACGAGGAGCAGCGGTTCGGGGTGAAGCACAAGGAGCGGCTGCGATCGCTCCGGACGAGCGTGGACGTGCTGACGCTGTCGGCGACGCCGATCCCGCGGACGCTCCAGATGAGCCTGATGGGCCTCCGCGACATGAGCCTGATCGAGACGGCGCCGCGCGACCGGACGCCGATCGTGACCTGGGTCGCGCCGTTCGACGAGGGGCTGATCGAGGAGGCGATCCGGCGCGAGGTGGACCGGGGCGGCCAGGTGTTCTTCGTTCACAACCGGGTTCAGTCGATCGAGGCGATCGAGGGGTTGATCCGCCGGCTCGTGCCGGACCTCCGGGTGGCGGTTTCCCACGGTCAGATGCCGGAACGCGCGCTCGAGCAGGTGATGCTCCAGCTCTTCCACGGCGACATCGACGTGCTGGTGACGACCGCGATCATCGAGTCGGGCCTCGACGTGCCGACCGCCAACACGATCCTGATCAATCGCGCCGACCGCTTCGGCCTGGCCGAGCTGTATCAGCTCCGGGGCCGCGTCGGCCGCTCCCACCACCGTGCCTACTGCTATCTGCTCACCCCGCCCCGCGATCTGCTGACGCCGGAGGCCGAAAAGCGGCTGCGGGTGGTCGAAGAGCACACCGATCTGGGCGCCGGCTACCAGATCGCGCTCCACGACCTCGAGCTGCGGGGAGCGGGCAATCTGCTGGGCGCCGACCAGTCGGGGTTCATCGCCGCGGTGGGGTTCGAGACCTACCTGCGGCTCCTGGAGGAGACGATGGCCGGCCGGCAGGGCCATCCGGCGGCGCCGCTGCCGCAGCCCGAGCTGGCGTTTGACGGCGACGCCTACCTGCCCGACGCCTTCGTGCCCGATCCGCAGCAGAAGCTGGCGCTGTACCGGCGGCTGGCGCGGCTGACCGACCCCGGAGCCATCCGCGACTTCGCGCAGGAGCTCGCCGACCGGTACGGTCCGCTGCCGCCACCGGCGGCGCACCTCTGCGATGCGGCGCACCTCAAGGCGCTGGCCGCCCGCGCCCGCGTCGCGAGGCTGCGGGTGCGGCCACAGCCGGCGCGCGCGGAACTGCGCTGGCCGGCGGGGGTAGAGCCGAGGCTCAAGGCGCTCCAGGCCGCGGCCGGCGCGCATGCCGTCGTGGTCACGGTGCGACAGGCCGACCCGCTCCAGCTGGTGTTCGAGGCGCCCGACTACGAGACCCTGGTCAGCGCGCTCGGCGACGGGTTGCAGGCATGGAGTCCCCAACCTATTCTCAGCGACTCACTCCTCGGTGACGTCGGCCCGTGACACACGCCATCCATCCATCAATCCATAGCCCAAGGAGATCGTCCGTGGCCCTCCTCTGGCCCGCCATTCTGCTGACGTGCGTCGCGCTCACCGCCTGCCAGAAGGCCGATCCGAAGACCCAGGTCGTCGCCTCCATCGGTGAGGAGGAGATCACCGTCGAGGAGGTCGCCGAGTACATGCTGAAGGGAGCCGCCGGCGCCAACGAGGCGGCCGTCCAGCAGGCGGTGGACGAGCTGATCGCCATCGAGCTCGTCGGGCTGCGCGCCAGGGCGCGCCACACGCTGACCGCCGCCGAGAGCCTCCAGATCAAGGAGTGGCGCGAGCAGCTGGTGCTGAACCAGTTCCGTGAGGACGTCATCTGGAAGAGCGTCCAGATGGACGAAGCCAAGCTGCGCGCCTGGTACGATGAGAACGTCGGCGAGGAGGTGCGCGCGCGGCACATCCTGCTCGGCGTCGAGCAGACCGCCACGCCGGCGGTGCGGCAGGCGGCGCGGCAGAAGGCCGACTCGCTGCTGCAGGAACTGAAGGACGGCGCCGACTTCGCCGCGCTGGCGGCCGAGCATTCGTCCGACGGTAGCGCCGCGCGCGGCGGCTCGCTGGGGTACTTCGCCCGCGGGGCCATGGTCGAGCCGTTCGAGAAGGCGGCGTTCGAGACGCCGGTCGGCGAGCTGGTTCCCTCGGTGGTCGAGACGCAGTTCGGCTACCACATCATCGAGGTCGAGGACAAGCGCAAGCAGCCGTTCGATGAGTTGCGCGACTCGATCGAGGAACAGCTGGCGATGCCCGGCCGCCAGCAGGCCGAGCAGGCCTACATCACCCAGGCGATGGAGTCGAGCGGCATCCAGTTCAGGGAGACCAACGTCACCCGGCTGATCATTCTGATCGACGCCGATCCGCCGCGCGACGCGACGCCCGAGGAGCGGCAGCTCGAGCTGGCCACGTTCAACGCCGGGAAGATCCCGCTGGGGGAGATCTGGGATCTCTACTCCGTGCTGCCCGACGCCAACCGCCAGGCGATCGCCGCGCTCGACCAGACCCAGATGATCCAGGCGCTCTCCGCGATCGCCCAGTCGCGGATCCTGCTGGCCCGCGCGGAAACCGCCAAGACCGCCCTCGACACCACCCGCCAGCGCCAGTTCGACGAGCGCGTTGACCAGCTCTACATCGAGACGTACCTCGTCGAGGTCGCCCAGAAGCGGCTCGAGGTGAGCGACGCGGAGGTAGCCCAGTATTACGCCGAGCACCGCGAGTTCTATCGCGACCAGCCGTTGCCGGTCGTGGCCGAGCAGATCCGCCAGATCCTGATGGTGCAGCGGTCCGAAGAGCTGAGCGCACCGGAGGCGCGCGAGGCGCTCGTCAAGGCGGTGGCCGATTCCCAAGCCCAGACCGCCGGCGTGACGCGCCACGAGGATACCTACGACGAGGTGCTCACGGTCCTGCGCGCGAAGTACGAGGAGCTGGGCCAGACGCCCCCCACTTCCAGCCTGGAGGAGACGCCGCGTGCCGTGCCGACCCCGCAGCCGTCCGCGCCGCTGCCCCCCGCTGACTCCGCGCCGTAGCCCGGGGCCTCGTTTGTTTAGGAGCGGCCTGCCGGGGCCCGGCCTGCTGCCGGCGCTCGGCCTGCTGGCGGCGCTGGCGCTCACCCCCGTGGCGGCATCGGCGCAGGAGCGTCCCGCGGTCGCCGGGCTGCCGGCCGACCGCATTCTGGCCGTCGTCGGTGGCCACCTTCTGCTCGAGTCCGAGTGGCGCGAGCAGACCCTGGTGCTGGCGGAGCAGCTCGGCGTCGCTCCCGGGACTCCCGACTTCCGCGCCCTGGCGCTCCAGTCTTACGAGCAGTTCGTTCAGGATCTCATCATCATCGCCGCGGCCGAACGGGACACGCTGATCTCGGTGGACGAGGGGCGGGTCGTCGAGGAGACCGACGCCGAGGTGGCCGCCATCCGCGCCCGCTTCAGCTCCGAGGCGGAGTTCCTGCGGCAGCTCGGACAGAGCCAGTGGGGCTCGCTGGCGGCGTATCGCGCCGACATTCAGGATCGCAAGCGCCGCGAGCTGCTGGGGGAGATGTTTCTCGACCTCCACCGGGACGACGTCCGCGCCGTCGCCGTGACCGACGCCGAGCTGCGCGCGTTCTGGGAAGCCAATCAGGCCAGCTTCGGGGAGCGACCCGAGGCGGTGCGGTTCGAGGAGATTCCGGTGGTCGTGACGGCCAAGGAGCCGGCCTTCGCCGCGGCCCGCGCCCGCGCGGATGCGGTGCTTGCCGAGCTCCGGGGCGGGCGGCCGTTCGATGCCGCCGCGCGGGAGCATTCCGACGATCCCGGCAGCGCCGAGCAGGGCGGCGATCTGGGGTGGTTCACCCGGGGGCGCATGGTGGCGGCGTTCGAGGCGGCGGCCTTCGGGGCGCCACTCGGGGAGCTCACCGGGCCGGTCGAGACGGTGTTCGGCTTTCACATCCTGCAGAAGGTCGACGAGCGCCCCAATGAAGTCCGCGTCCGCCACATCCTGATCGGGGCCGAGCGGACCGCGGCCGACCGCGAGCGGGCCCGGGCCGAAGCCGAAGGGGTGCGCGCGCAGATCGCCGCCGGCGCCGATGTCGACAGCCTGCAGCGATTCGCGCTGCCCGGGGATTCCGTGGGCGCCGCGGTGATCGAGCTGACCCGGAGCGAGCTGCCCGAGGCGTACGCGGCCGCGCTGGCGGACCAGCCCGAGGGAACGGCCACGGTGGTGGAGACGGCGACCGGTTTCAGCGTCCTGGTGGCGCGGGGCACCTCCGGCGGCGGCCCCATCACGTTTGACGAGATCGCCCCCCGGCTCCGCCAGCAGCTCGGCCGCGAGAAGGCCGAATCCGCCTTCGTCGACCGGCTGCGGGAGGAGGTCTACGTCGACATCCGGGTTTCTCCCGAGCAGGCGCTCGGCGGACCACCGACGGGATGATCCTGTTCCGGAACGTCTTCAAGGAGTACCCCAAGTCCGGGGTCGCGCTGCGGGACGTCTCGTTTCACCTGCGCAAGGGCGAGTTCGTCTTCGTCACCGGGCCCTCGGGCGCGGGCAAGACCACCATCGTCAAACTGGTCACGATGGAGGAGCGGCCGACGGCCGGAACGGTCCGCATCTCGGGCTACGCCTCCGACCGGGTCAAGCGCCGCGACATTCCGCTCCTGCGCCGCCGGCTGGGCGTGGTGTTCCAGGATTTCCGGCTGCTCAAGAACCGGACGGCGCGCGAGAACGTCGCCTTCGCGCTCGAGGTGACGGGATCCCCCGCGGCGCAGATCACCCCCCGCGTCCTTCGCACGCTGGCCGCGGTCGGTCTCTCCGACAAGGCGGATCGGCTCCCGTCCGAGCTCTCGGGGGGCGAGCAGCAGCGGGTGGCGATCGCCCGCGCGCTGGTGAATGATCCCTTCATCCTGCTCGCCGACGAGCCCACCGGAAACCTCGACCGGCGCGTCACGCTCGACATTCTGCGCGTCTGCAAGGACATCAATCTGCGCGGGATGGCGGTGCTGTTCGTCACCCACGACCGGACCCTCCTCAGCGAGCATCCCCGGGCGCGCCTGATCGAGCTGGAGGCGGGCGCGATCGTCAACGACACCGGCGCCGAGGCGGGCTGATGGCGTATACGTCGCGGGAAGCGTTCTTCGCCTTCCGCCGCGCGCCGCTGTTGACCGCGCTGTCGATTCTGACGATCGCGTTCGCGCTCTACACGCTTGAGGTGTTCGGGCTCGTCTGGCTCAACATCGAGCGCGTGCTGCAGGGCGTCGAGGAACGGGTCGAGGTGATCGTCTATCTCGAGGACGCCACCGTGCCGACCGAGACCGCGCGGCTGATGCGCGAGGTGGCGACCTACCCCGAGGTGGATTCGATCGCCTACGTCTCGAAGGACGACGCGCTCGCCCGGGCGCGAATCGATCTCCAGGAGTACAACGCGCTCTACGA
>JBHENR010000218.1:0-23061 GCA_046262555.1 Gemmatimonadota bacterium
CCCCGACCGGCCACGGCACGAACCGCTCGCCGGCGTCGATCAGCCGCTGCAGCCCATCGGTGAGCTGATACTCGCCCCGCGTCCGGGCGTCATCGTCAACCAGACTCTGCAGTGCCTGGCGGAGCTTCTCCGCCTGGCGCACGTAATACAACCCCACCAGCGCCAGGTTGCCCTTCGGCTCGGCCGGCTTCTCGACCAGCCGGACGACGGACTCGCCGGCGGCGTCGAGCTCGACGATGCCGAACCGCTCGGGGTCGGGGACCGCCCGCACCGCGAGCACGTGATCGGGGCTCGCCGCGACCCCCCGGTAGTCGACGTCGAAGACGGTGTCGCCGAGAATCACCAGCACCGGGCCCCGGTCGTCGGCGTCGAGCGCCTGCAGCACGGCATGGCCGAGCCCCAGCTGCTCGCGCTGCCAGACGGCGCGCACCGGCAGGTCGGGAAACGCCTCCCGCGCGTAGGCCTCCACCAGCTCGCCCTTGTACCCCACCACCAGCCGCACCACATCCGGCGCCAGCGGCGCGATGTCGGCCAGGATGTGGCCGATGATCGGGCGCCCGGCGACGGGCAGCAGGACCTTGGGCAGGGTATGGGTGTGCGGCCGGAGGCGCGTGCCCTGCCCGGCGGCGGGGATGATGATCTTCACTCCGCGTCCTTCAATTCGGCTTTGAGCTGATCGATCGAGGTCACCGGCGTGGGGTCCTGCCCGGTCATGATGGAGATCAGAAAACTAGCGCAGTCCCCGAGGTAACACAACCACAGCATCGCCTCCAGCGGGGTCGCTCCAGCCGCCTGCACCCGATGCTGGGCGCCCACCCGAGCGGCGCAATACCGCCGCACGAAATCGAAGCGGCGGCTGATCTGGGGATGGTCCCAGACCGTTTCCAGCGAGATGAGCGCAAAGCCCGCCGCCGCCGGGTGGTCGCCCTCGAAGCCGACGATCTCATTGTGATTGTGCTCCGAGAACTCCCCGGTAAAGGCGGGGATCTTGCCGTTCTCGTTGATCTGGGTCTTCCAGCGCCGCGCGGCGGCGATGGTGATCGGGTGGCCGCCGTAGATGACGGGCAGGAGCGTCCGGGCGGAGGCGGCGATCGCCAGCGCCGGATTGTCCGCGCCCCACCCCAGCCACGTCTCAGCGAGCGGCGCCAGGAACGCGGCCGCGCCGCGGAGCGCGTCGGCCTCCCGCTCGAGCGCGAGGCCGGGGTCGGCCTGCGCGATCGAGAGCGCGACCGCCGCGAAGGAGTGGCCCAGCGCGGCCCGCGGCGGCAGTCCGGCCGGCAGCGTGAGCACCGGATCGCCCGCCGTCCGCGCCAGCTCGGCGAGCCGGCCCCCGGTCGTCAGGGCGATCGCCCGGAGCCCGCGCGCCTTGGCGGCCTGGTAGCCCGAGAGCGTCTCCTCGGTATTCCCCGAGTACGACGAGGCGATAACGAGCGCGCGCTCCCCCAGCCAGGCCGGCAGCCAATAGTCCCGCACCGTGACCACCGGCACTTCGCGGCGGTCGGTCGAGTACGCCGCCGCGAGGTCGGCCCCCATGGCCGACCCGCCGAGCCCCAGCACCGCGATGGCACTCGGCGGACGCTGGGGCAAACCGGCGGCGAACGGCACCGCGCGCTCGACGGCCTCGGCGAGCTGCTGCGGCAGGTCGCGGATGTGGCCCCGCATGTCGCGCGGGTCGAGCGCCGCGGTCCGCTGACTCCAGGCGTCCCGCTCGTCAGGGGTGGGGGGGGTCAGCGTCATGCATCCTCCTCGGCGGGGTCATCGGGCGTGTGGCGGAAGGATTCGGCGAAACGACTTTCGAGCCGCGCGCGCACGGCGGCCGCGGTCGAGCAGGCGAGCGCATCCGCCGCGGCGGCTCGCGCATCGCCCAGCGTGATGCGTCCGAGCACCTGCTTGACTCGTGGAATCCGCGCCGGCACCATGCTGAACCGGCGGATGCCCATGCCCAGCAGCAGCGCCGCGGCGGGGGCATGCGACCCCATCTCCCCGCACACCGTGACGGGCCGGCTGGCCGCCGCCGCAGCGGCGATCACCTCCGCGATCAGCCGCAGCACCGCCGGATGAAACGGCTGGAACAGATGCGCGATGCGGCGATTGCCCCGATCCACCGCGAGCGTGTACTGGATGAGATCGTTGGTACCCAGCGAGAGAAAATCGAACCGCTCCGCCAGCTCGACCGCCAGCAGCGCGGCGGCGGGTGTTTCCACCAGCGCGCCGATCGGACACCGCGCCTGCGGCACGCCCGCCTCGTCCAGCGCGCGGCGGGCGGCCGCCAGGTGCTCGAGCGCCGCGTCGGCTTCCTCCAGCGTCGTCAGCATGGGGAGCAGGATCTCGACCGGCCCGTGCGCACTGGCGCGCAGGATGGCGCGCAGCTGCGCCTGGAAGACTTCGGGACGGTCCAGGCTGTAGCGAATCGCCCGCCAGCCGAGGAAGGGGTTATCCTCCGGCTCCATCCCGCCCAGCAGCTTGTCGCCGCCCAGGTCGACGGTCCGGATGGTGACCGGACGGCCCGCCATCCGCTCGACGAGCCCGCGGTAGACCGTGTACTGGGCCTCTTCCTCCACCTCCCCACCGCTCTGCAGGAAGAGATACTCGGTGCGGTAGAGCCCCACGCCCTGGCAGCCGAAGTCGAGCGCCGCGTCCACCTCGCGTGCGAACTCGATATTGGCCAGATACGTCAGCGGCTCGCCGTCGGCCGTCTGCCCGGGCTGGTCCGCCAGGCTCACCCACTGCGCCCGCTTGCGCTCGATCTTGGCCCGCAGGCGCTCATAGCGCGCCCGCGTCGCCGCCGTCGGATTCTGGATCAGCAGCCCCTCCCGCCCGTCGAGCAGGACCGGCTCGCCATGCGTCAGCCGGCTCATCACCGGCCCCAGTCCGAAGACCGCCGGGATCTCGAGCGCGCGCGCCAGGATCGCCGTATGGCTCGTCTCGGCGCCGAGCTCGGTCGCGAACCCGAGGATCCGGTCGCGATCGAGCTCCGCGGTCAGCGTCGCGGGCAGGTCGTGGGCCACCAGGATGGCGTTCTGCATCAGGTCGCCCACCGCGGGCTCGCGCTCCCCGAGCAGGGTGCGGATCACGCGGTGCTCGACGTCGCGAATGTCCCGCACCCGTTCCCGCAGATAGGAATTCTGACTCCGCTCGAGCGACGTGACCGCCTCGAGAATCCGCGCGGCGAGGGCGTACTCGGCGTTGACAAGCTCGGAGCAGATCGCCGACCGGGTCCGCTCCAGCAGTTCGGCGTCCTCGAGGATCAGCCGGTGGGACTCGAAGATGGCGGCCTCGTCCGACTTGTTGGCGGCGACGAGCGCGGCCTGCACCCGGGTGATGTCGTTGCGCGTCCGGACGATGGCCGCTTCCAGGCGGGCCACCTCGGCCTCGGCCGCGTCCGCGCCGATCTCCTGGCGCGGGACGCGGGGCACGTTGGAACTGATCAGGTAGACCGGTCCCCAGGCGATGCCGGGCGAGGCGCTCTGGCCCTGGTGAATCGTCTCGTCAGGCATGCACCGGCCGCCCCTCGTCGTCCTCGTCGAATCCGCGGCCGATCAGCGCGGCGAGCGCGGCCACGGCGGCGTCCGCGTCGGCGCCGGTGGCACGGACCCGCAGGTTCGCGCCCTGCTCGGCGACCAGCATCATCACTCCCAGGATGCTCTTGCCGTTCACCTCCATGTCCTCCCGGCTGATGAAGATCTCGCTGACGAACCGCGCCGCGGTCATCACCACCTGGGCGGCGGGACGGGCATGGAGCCCGAGCCGATTAGGCACCTGCACGGTCGCCTCGCTGGCGGGAAGCATCATCCGCCGCCTCCCGCCTGCACCAGCGCGCTGCACGCCGCCAGCAGGACGAGCAGGGCGAGAACCGGCACCAGCGGGCGCTCGCCTCGGCCACCGCGGGCGCCCAGGACGAGAAGAAAGACGCTCAGCGCGAACGCCGCCGCACTGGCCCACGCCCACGCCCCGTCCGCGTCGCGCCAGCCAAGATCTCCCGCCGCGGTACCGGCCCACACGAGGCCGGCGCCGAATGCGGCCCCCGCGGCGACGGCGCCGAGCGTGCGCGCCCTGCCGGTGGCCCGGCGCCAGAAGGGATCCCGCAGCACCCGCGCGATGCCGGCGCCACCCGCGAACCCCGCCCGGACCCCGCCAAAGCGCACCGACTGCGCCAGGCCGTTGAACGCCACCAGAAAGATCAGCGCCGGCCAGACGCTCATCGTCGCCAGCGCGAAGAGCGCGGCGGTGAGGCCCAGGGCCGGGCGCCAGGCGCCCCAGAACAGCTCGTCGCCCAGCGCGCCCAGCGGCCCGTTCAGCGCCTTGAGCAGGCGCGCCTGGCGGGGCCCGGCGATGGCGGGGTCGCGGGCCACCTCCTGCTCGAGCCGAAGCGCCACGCCCAGACCGAGCGTGGAGAGATACGGATTGGCGTTGATCAGGTCGAGGTGGGCCAGCACGCGCCCCGCGCGCTCGGCACGGTCCGGATAGATGCGCTCGAGCCCCGGCAGGAGCGACCAGGCGAATCCGACCGCCTGCAGCGTGTCGTAGTTCCAGACCGCCTGCACCCCCAGCGCGCGAAAGGCGATCCGCCGCCGCTCCCCAGCGCGGGAGAAGCGCCGCGGCGCCGCCGCGCTGCCGCTTGCCGTCATGCGGATCCCAGCCAGGCGAGCGCCGCGCCACCGGCCGCCCCGCCGACCCAGGCCAGCCGGCTGGAGGGACCACGGAGGAACAGCCGCACGCCCACCACCGCCGCCACCACCACCGCCGGGAGCCGCAGCCCGGCGGCCGACAGGAGCCCGGCCCCCACGTCCTGCGCCAGCGCCAGGCCGGCCAATCCCCCGATCAGGCTGAGCAGGGTCACCACCGCCCCGATCAGCGCGCCCCGCGCCAGCGCGATCAGCACGGCGCGTCCCGGGGCGCCCAAGTCCCCCACCGCGACCTGCGACTGCACCCGCGCCGCGGTCACCCCATTGCGGCGCCGATGCCAGCCGCCGGCCCACTCGCCCAGCGCCCCAGCGCCCAGTGCCACCGCCACCGCCAGCACCGCCGGGTAGACCGGTTCACCTCCCGCCCGTGACACCTCGCGCAGCCCGACGAGCGCCACGGTCGTCCCCGCCAGCGCCGCCAGCCCCGCGTCCGGGTAGCGCGCCGCGCCGACCGGCTGGATGGCGAGGAAGGCCACCTCGAACACCGCGCCCCACAGCGCCCCGTCGGCGGGGGCGCCGAGCAGCAGCCCCGCCAGCGATCCCACCACCAGCGGGCGCGACACCATCGCCTGCACCGCCGGCCACTGATCGAGGAACACGACGGCCCCGAGTCCCGCCAGCCCCAGACCTTCGAGCGGCTCGATCATGCGTCCTCGATCAGCCGGACGGGCGCCGTGGTGGGGACGTCCCGCGCCGTGACGGTCACGCCCTTTTCCTCGAGCGCGCGGATGCCGGCTTCATCCCCCGCGTCGAGACACACGTAGGGCAACACGCGCTTGCGACCGGCGCCGGCGTGGAGGCCGCCGATATTGACCTCCTCGAGCGGAATCCCCGCCCGTGCCAGAGCGCACATCGTGGCCACGTCGCCGGTCAGCACGAGGGCCGGCTCGTCGCTGGCGATAACGGCGGGCAGGCGCTCGGCCGCCTCGGCGAGCGACCAGAAATCAGCCGTCACGTCCGGCGGCATGCCGCAGCGGTAGATCCCCTGCTCGTCGGGCGCCCCGGCCAGACCATCGTGGACCACGATCAGGCGCTGCACGCCCAGGCGGCGGGCCCAGCCCAGCACCACCTGGCCGTGAATCAGTCGCTCATCCACGCGGAACAGACAGACGGTCATCGGTGCACGCCCAGCGCCTGGCGGCTCTTGGCGAGCAGGGCCGCCTCCAGCGTGTCGTACGGCGCGTCCTGGAGGAACACGAACTCTATCAGCAGCGGCAGGTTGATGCCGAAGAACACCGCCCGCACCGTCCCCTCCGCCAGCAGCCGCCGACACACCTGCCCGCACGACCCCCCATCCAGATCGCTGAAGAGGATCGCCTCGCAGCCTGCGCCCCGGGTGGCCAGTCCCGCGGAGATCACGGCCGCCAGGGCGTCCCCGTCGAGCCCCTCGTTCGACACCCCCCAGACCGTGCTCTGCGGTCCGGCCATGTGCGCCAGCGCCGACACGAAGCCCTCGGCCAGATGCCCGTGGGCCACCACCACCCCGCACCGCGGGGTCACTCGTAATCCTCGGCCAGGTACGTTTCCGTGTCGGCCTTCGACCGCAGCCGCTCGAGCAGCCGCTCGTTGAATCGCTCCGCCGCGTGATGGCCGGAATACTTCTGCAAATGGCTCATCGCCACGACCTCGGCCACCACCGTGATGTTCTTGCCGGGATTGAGCGGCACGCGCACCAGGGGGAGTTCCACCCCCAGCACATCGGTGTGCTCCTCATCGAGCCCGATCCGCTCGATGTTGGGCGTTTCGTCCCAGTCTTCCAGCCGCACCACGACTTCGATCCGCTTCTGCTGCCGGACCGCGCGAATACCGAACAGCGACTGAATGTCGATGATCCCGATGCCCCGGATCTCCATGTGGAAGCCGATCACCTCGCTGCCCTTGCCGATCAGGACGCCGCCGGTGCGCCGGGTCACGTGGACCTGGTCGTCGGCCACCAGCCGGTGGCCCCGCTCGACCAGGTCGAGCACGCACTCCGACTTGCCGACGCCGCTGCGCCCGGTGAACAGCAACCCCACGCCGTAGATATCGGCGAGCGAGCCGTGCACGTAGGTCGTGGGGGCGAACTGGGTCTCGAGGACGGACTTCAGCGCGGCGTAGAACACGCCGGTCTTCAGCGCGCTCGACACGACCGGAATCCCGCGCGCATCGGCGTGCGCCAGGAAGGGATCGGGCGGTGCGAGCCCCTTGGTGATGAAGACGACCGGCAGCTCGAAACTGAAAAACCGCTCGACCGAGGCTTCGCGCGCCGCTGGGGAGAGCGACTGGAGGTAGACGATCTCGGTCTCCCCCAGGACCTGCGAGCGCGACGGCGTGAAGCGCCCGGTAAAGCCCGCCAGCACCAGACCCGAGCTGACGACCTCGTCGCTGGTGATTTCCCGGAGCGCGGTTTCGGGACGGGTGAGGAGCGTGAGCGCGAGCGGCTCGGCCTTGCGGGTCAGCAGCTCGGCGACGGTCAGGGCGCCCGAGGCGGGCATTACTCCTCCCCGCCCTGATACCCCCCGGGCTCATCGAGCGGCGTGCGGCGGAGGCGTTTTTCCTTATCCCGCGTCAGCTGGCGCCGGAGCTTGTCGACGGTGATGTCCATGGCGCTGCGCCAGTCGGCAGCTTCCGAGCGCGCGAAATGAGTGTCGGTGGAGGTCTGCAGGCGGAGTTCCGCGATGTGGCGGTGACCGTCGTGGTCGAGAATGATATCGGCCTGGACGAGCCGCTCGTTAAACCGGGTCAGCCCGGACACCTGGCCTTCGATGTGCTGCTGGAGCGGCGCCGGCGCGGTGCCGTGCCGGACGCTGTAGGTCATCTGCATGGGCGCAAACTACACGCCCGGGGTCCCGTTCGGCAGTAGAGGTCGGGGCGGGCTAGACGCGCTTGCGATATCGGGAGGAGAGGATCCCCAGCTGGTCGCGGTACTTCTGGACCGTCCGGCGGGCGATCTGGACGCCCTCGCCGTGGAGCTGCTCGACCAGCTGCTGGTCGGTGAGCGGATGCTGCGGACTTTCGGCGCCGACGAGCTCCTCGATGCGCGCTTTCACGCCCCGGGCCGAGACGTCCTCGCCCTCGTCGGTCGCCAGCCCGCTCGAGAAGAAAAACTTGAGCCGGAAGACGCCGCGCGGGGTCTGCACGAATTTTTCGTTGGTGACGCGACTGACGGTGGACTCGTGCATGCCGATCTCGTCGGCGACCTCCTTGAGCGTCAGCGGCCGCAGATGGCGAATCCCCTGCTCGAAGAATTCCCGCTGCCGGTCGAGGATGACGTGCATGACCTTGATCATCGTCTGCCGGCGCTGCTCGATCGCCTGGATGATCCAGTTGGCGCTGTTGAGCTTGGTCTGCGCGAATTCCTTCGCCTGGCCCTTGAATTCCCCGTTCTGCGCCAGCAGCTGGTACGCCGGGCTGATCCGCAGCCGCGGCATGTTGCCGTCATTGAGCGCCACCACCCAGAGGCCGTCCACCTGATCCACCACGATATCGGGGGTGACGAAGTTGGTCTGGGGGTCGGCATACTTGCGACCGGGCTTGGGGTCGAGCATCGCGATCTGGTCAGCCGCCGCCTGCACCTCCAGCGGCGACACGCCGAGCGCCCGCGCCATGTCGTGATATTTGTGGGTCGAGAGCTCGACGAAGTGGCGATCGACGATCTGGTACGCCAGCCCGTTGCGGTCGAGCCGCTCGGCGATCTGCAGCAGCAGGCACTCCCGGAGATCGCGCGCGCCCACGCCCGTAGGGTCGAAATTCTGCACCTGGGCGAGCACCCGCTCGACGTCGGGGACCGTCACCTCGAGTTGGGCGGCGATCTCCTCCACTGCACAGGTCAGGAAGCCATCCTCGCTGATGTTGCCGATGATCTCTTCGCCGATCCGGTGGTCGCCGTCGACGTAACCGTTGTTCTGATAGAGCTGCTGGTGGAGGTGGGCCCAGAGGTCGATGGTCGTCTCGGCGACCCGTTCGAACAGCTCCGTGTTCTCGCGCATCACGCCGCTCCGGTAGCCGGCGTCAAACCCGTCGAGCAGGATCTCCTCCCAGTCGATCTCGTCATCTTCCTTCTCGTTCGCCTCCGCCTCGGCCTGGTCCGCGAAGTCCTCTTCCGGATCGTCCATCTCGAGGAAGGGGTTCCCGGTCAGCTCCTGCTTCAGGTGCTGCTCGAGCTCCATCAGCGGCAGGTACAGCAGATCCATCGCCTGATACAGGCGCGGATTCATCCGCATATCCTGTCGCTGGGTAATCGAGAGCTGGGCCCGCATCGCCATAGACGCCACTCAGATCACTGAAGGGGACATTGGCCGTGCCACCCCCCCTGATTGCATGAACCGTGCCATACCATCACTCTACCATACTCCTCCCCCGATGACAACACCCCAAGGCACGGAATATCCCCCTCGCCCCCTCGCCTACGGCCCCATACCCCGCAAGGAACAGCCAAGCGCCCACCGGTCCTACTACGGCCGGAGTTGCGACCCTGGCAGAGTCCCGCGGAGGTGACCATAACCTGACACGAGGGAGCGGAAGATCACGGTTACAACCGGAAATCCTCGCCGAGGTAAAGCCGCCGCGCTTCCGGATCATTACTCAACGTCTCCGCATCTCCCGACTGCAGGATCGTCCCATTAAACAGCAGATACGCCCGATCCGTGATCGCCAGCGTCTCCCGCACGTTATGGTCGGTGATGAGGATGCCGAGCCCCCGGTCGCGGAGCGACGAGACGATCGCCTGGATGTCGTCCACCGCGATCGGATCGACCCCGGCGAACGGTTCATCGAGCAGGATGTAGCGGGGCTGGGTCACGAGCGCGCGGGTGATCTCCAGCCGCCGCTGCTCCCCGCCGGACAGCGCATACGCCTTGTTCTTCCGCACCTTGCGCAGGCCCAGCTCGTCGAGCAGAAGCTCGAGCCGCTCCTTCCGCTCCCGCCGCGACAGCGGGCAGGTCTCGAGGATAGCGCGGATGTTGTCCTCCACCGACAGCTTGCGGAACACGGACGGTTCCTGCGACAGGTAGCCGATTCCCCGGCGCGCCCGCTTGTACATCGGCTTGTGGGTGATATCCTCGCCGTCGAGGATGATCCGGCCGCGGGAGTGGCGGATGAGGCCGACGATCATGTAGAAGGTAGTCGTCTTGCCGGCGCCATTGGGTCCCAGCAGCCCCACGATCTCGCCGGGGTGGACCTCGACCGAGACATCGTCGACGACGGTGCGCTTGCCGTACCGCTTGACGAGGTGCTCGGCGCGCAGCACCGAGTCCCCGCGGACGGCGAGATCGGGCAGCAGCGCCAGCCGCGCGTCGGGCGTGGCGGGGGACGCAGCGGTGGCGGTGGACAGGTCGTTTTCGCTCACGCGGACCGTCTCCGTCCGCGGTGGTCACTCACCCCGCGGACGGGCCCCGGCGTCCACGCCGCGGCCGACAGCTCGGGCAGCGGAATGGGCTCGCTCTCGCGCCGCTGGGGTCCTCCCACCTGCACCGCCTCACTCCGGTAGACTCCGCGCGACCCCCCGGTGGCCACCACCTGGTCCAGCGTGTCGCCGTCAAAGGTCAGCCGCAGGTGGTCCCCCAGGAGATAATTGACGCTCCACGTCTCGAGCGTCCCATCGGCGGATTCGCGGGCGTAATTGAGGCTCCGCGCATGCCCGGCCGCCACCAGCCATTCGATGGCGTCGTCGACAAAGGCGATGTGGATGCTGTCGCCCTCGAGGAACGAGGTCTGGCTCACGTTGTTAAAGGCCGGCGGCACGACGGCGGGTACCGTGTCGGCTTTGTTGATGGCCCGCGCGCCCTGCAACGCGATGAGCGCCGAGATCGCATTGTCAGTGAGCGCCACGTCGATTCGATCGGCCGTCAGGTAGGTGTTGGCGGTCTCCACCTGCGGCGCGATGCGGAGCGCCACGACCCCCGCGGTCTTGCTGTAGTAGAGACTGTCGCCGATCGCCGTCAGGTCAGACCGCTCGATCAGCACGCGCCGCACCGCGTGCAGCTCGGAGCTGGTCGAGTCGCTGCGAAACCGCATCTCGTCGGCCCACACCGTAAAGGGTTCCTGCGCCGTGGTGTCCTCCGGCAGGAGCACCATCTGCGGGCGGGGTCGGGCGATGACGAGGCTCTCCCGGCGATCGTAGTGCACCGTGTCGGCCTTCACCTGCGAGCCACTCTGGCGGTCTATCACCTGGACGCGGCCGGTCGCGACGGCGACGTCGGTGATCTCGTTGTAGACGAGGTGGTCGGCGTAGAGCTCGGTGGTGCGATCCCAGAAATGCACGCTGCGCTCGAACGTCGCGAGACCCGACTTGCGGGAGATCACCGCCCGCTGACTCCGCATCTGAATCGGTCCCCGATGCGCGCGCACGCTGCCCTCGAGGACGTACGTCAGCGAGTCGCCTTCGACGATCCGCCGCAACTCGTCGGTGTGATCGATGACCACCGGCTGGTCGTTCTGCTGGGCGCGGGCGCCCCCGACCGCGAGCAGCAGTGCCGCGACCGTCACGCCGGCCGCGCGGGCCGCGCTATGGTGTTTCATTCGGGTGGCGTTGCATTCGGGGGCGTCTCACCGGGAGGCGGTGCGGGCGCGATGCCGTCGAGGCCGCCGTCCGTCTGGGGCGGCGCGGACGCCGGGTCGGCGCCCATCCGCGGCTCCGACCGCAGCACGGCCGACCCGCCGGTAATCCGGATGTCCTTCAGCGCGGGATCGGTCTCCACCCCCTGGCCACGGATAACGTTCCCCTCCTGGGTGATCTCGGTCGGCTGGTCGCTGATGATGCGGTTCGCCGCCGGATCGTAGCGCAGGGCTTCCGTCTTGATCATCGACGTGGGGCTCCGCACCACCACGTTGCCGCGGGCGATCATCTCCTGGGTGGCCTGGTCGATTTCGCCGGTCTGGGCCGTGAGCATCGACACCTGGCCGCCGGCGGGGTCGAAGAAATTGACCTGAATCGTGTCGCCGTAGACGCGGCCGTTCTGGTTATAAAAGTAGAGTTGCTCGGACGTCAGCACCGCCTTTTTGACCCCCTGCACCGTGATAATGTGCTCGCCGTTCTCGACCACCTGGTCGGGCGTCGGCATGCCGGGCTTGCCCGTCGGCAGGGGCACCGTGCGCGCCGTTACCGGCTCTTTGTCGCAGCCGGCGACGGCGCCGCCGCCGCTCAGCAGCACCAGGGTGAGGGACAGCACCCCACCGATCCGCGTGGCCATCAGACCACCCCGGCCCGCAGACAGTCGTGCAGGTGGACGATCCCCACCAGCTCATCGTCGTCCCCGAGGACGGGAAGCGCCACGATGCCGGCGGCCTCCATCTGGCGGATCGCCGACGCGGCCAGCACCGCCGGGCGCGTCACCTGCGGGTCGCGGGTCATGACATCGGTCACCGGAATCGGGAACACGTGGTCGGTGGTTTCCATCAGCCGCATCAGATCGCCATTCGTCACCACGCCCACCACGCTCCCCTCCGGATTGACGATCGGCACCGTTCCCCGCTTGTGCGCCATCTCCAGGATCGCCTCACGCATCGTCGCGGTCTCGGACACGGACGGGCAGTCGGCGCCCTGCACCATCACGTCCGCCACCGTCAGCAGCAGCTGCCGCCCCAGCGCCCCGCCGGGATGGACCGCGGCGAACTCCTCGGGACGAAAATCCCGTCGCGACAGGAGCGCCATCGCCAGCGCATCGCCGAGGGCCAGCATCGCCGTCGTCGATGCGGTTGGCGTGAGGTCGTGCGGGCACGCCTCCTCCGCGATCGAGCAGTCGAGCGCCACGTCGGCGTGGCGTCCCAGCGTCGAGCCCGGCCGCCCGACAAAGGCGATCACCGGCAGGTCGTTCCGCTTGAAGAGTCCCAGCAGCGCCAGCACCTCCGGCGTTTCGCCGCTCTTCGACAGCGCCACGACGACGTCCCCGCGGATCGCCAGCCCGGCATCCCCATGCACGCCCTCGGCGGGATGGAGGTAGACGGCGGGCGTCCCGGTCGAGGTCAGGGTCGCGGCGATCTTCCGCCCCACCAGTCCGCTCTTCCCCATGCCGGTGACGATCACCCGGCCCCGGCAGGCGAAGAGCCGGTCGACCGCCTCGACGAAGGCCGGTCCCAGGCGCGGCTCGAGCGCGGCGATCGCCGCCGCTTCGACCGCCAGCGTCTCACGCGCCCGGGCCAGCCAGACGACGGGCGGGACACCGGGATCCTCTCCCGGAAGACGGTCAGGCGTCATGCCGCTCCGGCGCCGTCACGCGCTCGAGATAGGTGGCGATCGCCTCGTCGAGCCGACCGGCGCCCGCCAGCAGCCACTCGACCGCTTCGCGCGCCGCGCCGTGACCGCCGGTGCGCTCGGTGACGTGCGTCACCAGCGCCTGGATGGCCGGCGGGGCATTGCCCGGCGCGACGCTCACCCCCACCTGGGCGAAGACCGGCGCATCGATGTGGTCGTCGCCCATGTAGAGCACCTCGTCGAGGGCGAGACCTTCCGACGCCGCCCAGGCGGCCACCTGGCCGGCCTTGTCGCGGACTCCCTGATACACCCGCTCGATCCCGAGTTCCTCCCCGCGGATCGCGGTGGCCGCGGACCGGCGGCCGCTCACCAGGGCCAGCCGGTAGCCCAGCAGCCGGCACCAGACGAACGCCGTCCCGTCGACCACGGAAAAGCGCTTCAGCTCGTCGGGCCCCCCGCCGATATACACCCCGCCATCGGTCAGCACGCCATCGACGTCAAAGACGAGCCCGCGGATCCGCGCCCGGGCCGGGTCCGTCATGCGCGGCCTTCCCCGGCCGGGGGGCCGGGACTCATTTTCTTGTAGCCCACCCAGATCAGAGCGGCGAGGACGACGGCCAGGATGAGGAACCGGAGATACTCCTCCATGTCGGCCCAGTAGATCGTCGTGCCGACGAGGAAGGCGACCACGCCACCAAAGGCAAGACCGGAAGCGACGGCCGGCGCCGCGGAAATCGCGATCCCGAGACCCAGCGCGATGATCCCCGCGACCACCCACACGATGAAGGCGTTCCGCTGGTAGCGCGTCTGGGCCGCTTCGAAGGCGTCGCGGCAGGCCGCGTGGGGATCGCAGTAGGGCGCCGAGGCCAGGCCCCCGGGGCCGGCCCTGGGCGGAGGCGGGGGCATGGGGCCGTAGCGATACTCCGTCCGGGGCACCTCACCGGCCTCGTACCACACGCCCCCGATCGCCTCGCACGCCGCCCGGGCCTCGACCGGGGCGACGGGCGCCGGCCACATCGTCTCATACGCCGGCGCCGGATAAAACGTCTTGATCCCCATCCCGATGAACAGATTCAGGACGATGACGATGGCCGCGGACAACGCCACGGATTTGATGAGATGCATCCCGTTCACGGGGTCCCGTCCGGGTGGGATTGACGCACGGCATGGAACGCCAGCAGGGTTTCGAGCAGAGGTGAGAACTCTCCCAGCGGCCACTGGCTGGCCGCGTCGCAGCGGGCGCTGGCCGGATCGGGATGCGTCTCCAGGAAGACACCGTCCACCCCGGCGGCGACCGCCGCTCGCGCGAGCAGACCGATGAATTCCCGCTCCCCGCCCGAGACGCCGTCGGCGGCCGACGGGAGCTGGACCGCATGGGTGGCGTCGAACACGACCGGAAAGCCGAGCGCCCGCAGCCGGCCCAGGGTGCGCATGTCCACCACCAGATTGTGATAGCCGAACGTGGTGCCCCGCTCAGTGAGCAGCACCTTGTCGTTGCCGGCCGCGGTGACCTTTTCGGCCGCCCGCGCCATGTCGTCCGGCGCGAGGAACTGTCCCTTCTTGAGATTGATCACCCGCCCGGTCTCGGCGGCCGCCCGGATGAGGAACGTCTGGCGCGAGAGGAACGCCGGGATCTGCAGCACGTCGGCGACCGCGGCGGCGGGGCCGACTTCCTCGATCGAATGGACATCGGTCAGAATGGGCAGCCCGGTTTCGGCCTTGACCTCGGCCAGCCACTCCAGGCCCTGCGCGAGGCCGGGCCCTGCATACGCCGCGGCCGACGTCCGGTTTGCCTTGCGATATGACGATTTGTAGATCAGCGCGACGCCCAGCCGCGCGGCGGTCGACTGCAACGTCCGCGCCGTCTCGAGCGCCAGCGTCCGCGACTCCAGCACATCCGGACCGGCGATGACGAACAGCGCCCCATCCCCCAGCCGATAGGGGCCGCACGGAACCGGGCGCCGCGCCGGTTGCGCAGCGCCGGTCACATCACCACTTCAGGTTCTTTCCGCGGCGTGCGGGCGCGCGGCCGGATCGCGCCGGCCCGCGCGCCGCTGGAGCGCCCGTCCCGGTGCGCGACCGCCGCGCGGACGAACTCCCGGAACAGCGGGTGCGGGCGCATCGGTCGCGACAGCAGGTCGGGATGAAACTGGCAGCCGACGAACCAGGGGTGGTCCGCCAGCTCGAGCATCTCCACCAGCCGCCCGTCGGGTGACGTGCCGCTGAACGCCATCCCCGCCGCCTCGAGCCGTTCGCGATAGACGTTGTTGACTTCGTAGCGGTGACGGTGCCGCTCCTGCACCTCCGGCACGCCGTAGATCTCCCGCACGAGCGATTCCGGCTCGAGGGTGCAGGGATACGCCCCCAGCCGCATCGTGCCCCCCTTCGCCTCGACGCCCACCTGATCGGGCATGAGGGCGATCACCTGGTGCTCGGCGTCGGCATCGAACTCGGTGGAGGTCGCCCCCCGCAGGCCGACGGCGTGGCGCGCGAACTCGATCGTCGCGCACTGCATGCCGAGACAGATGCCGAAGAACGGCAGGCCGCTCTCGCGGGCGTAGCGGATCGCCGCCAGCATCCCCTCGATACCGCGCGCGCCGAATCCCGGTGGGACGAGCAGCCCGTCGAAGCCGGCGAGGCGCTCGGCCACCGCGTCGCCCGCGGCCACCTCCGACGACAGCTCCTCGGCGCTGATCCAGACCAGCCGCACCTCGACGTCGTTGGCGATCCCGCCATGGATGAGCGACTCCTGAATCGATTTGTAGGCGTCCCGCAGGTCGACGTACTTCCCGCAGATGGCGATCGTCACCGCCGACGTCGCGCCGCCGATCCGGCGCACCATCGCCCGCCACGCCGCGAGCGGCTCGTCCCCCGCGCCCACCGGGCCCGGATCCAGCTGGAGGTGCTCGATCACGAGCCGGTCGAGACCATAGTCGTGGAGCGCCAGCGGCACCTGGTAGATCGAGGCCACGTCGCGGGCCGGGATCACGGCTTCGAACGGTACGTTGCAGAAGAGGCCGATCTTGCGGCGCATCTCGTCCGTCAGCGGATGCTCACAGCGGGCCAGCAGCACGTCGGGCTGAATGCCGATCGCCCGCAGCTCCCGCACCGAATGCTGGGTGGGCTTGGTCTTCAGCTCTTCGGCCGCGCGCACGAACGGCACCAGCGTGACGTGGACGAAGCAGACCGCGTGCGGGCCGAGGTCGAGCCGGAACTGGCGGATCGCCTCCAGGAACGGGAGGCTCTCGATGTCCCCGACGGTGCCGCCGATCTCGGTGATAACGACGTCGAGCGACGGCTCGCGGGCCGCCAGCCGGGTGATCGCCCGCTTGATCTCGTCGGTGATGTGGGGAATGACCTGGACGGTTGCGCCCAGGTAGTCGCCGCGGCGCTCCTTCGCGATCACCGACTGGTAGATGCGCCCCGTCGTGACGTTGTTGTCCTGGGACAGCGCCCGGTCGATGAACCGCTCGTAGTGACCCAGGTCGAGGTCGGTCTCGGCCCCATCGTCGGTGACGAACACCTCGCCGTGCTGGAACGGGCTCATCGTGCCCGGGTCCACATTGAGATAGGGATCGAACTTCTGCAGTGTGACCGACAGGCCGCGGGCCTTCAGCAGCATGCCGAGCGAGGCCGTCGCGATCCCCTTGCCGAGCGAGGACACGACCCCCCCGGTCACGAACACATATTTCGTCGTGTGGGGGTCCGCCATGCGCCGCCGCCGCGTATGTTGGAGGAGGAAAAGGGAAATTTACCCTCTGCGCGCAGTTCCGTCGAGAGGAAACGCCAGCTGATCCCCCCGCCGATCTTCATCATTGGAACGGGCCGCTCCGGCACCTCGCTGCTGCGGGCGATGCTGAATGCCCATCCCCGGATCTATCTGATCCAGGAGGCGATGTTCCTCCCGCTGACGGGGTGGCTTCCACCCTGGGTGAGCGGCGACCGGCGGCTCGGCTTCTACTTCCGGTCGCTGGTTTTCGCCTGGATGGGACTCGACCCGGCAGCGATCCGGCAGCGGTTTCCGGCACCCCTGCCGGCCCACCGCCTGCCCGAGGTCTACCTCCACCTGATGGACGAGATGGCCCGCCGCCACGGCAAGCCGCGGGGCGGCGACAAGACGCCGCTCAACGCCGCGTTTCTGGCGCCGCTCGTGGCGGCGTTTCCCGCGGCCCCCGTCATCGAGATCGTGCGCGATCCGCGGGCCGTCGTCTGGTCGCACCGCCAGATGCCGTGGGCGACGTCCAGCCTGCTGGCGCTGGGGCTGATGCTGCGGCGCCACGAGCGGCTCGTGTCGCGCTGGGAGGGGTGCGTGCTGCGGATCCGGCTGGAGGACCTCGTGGCCGAGCCACGCGCGACGATGGCCACAGTGCTGAAGCATATCGGGGAACCCTGGGATGAGGCCGTCATCGATCCCGCCCGCGTGGCGCAGACGGACCCCGGCCAGCCGTATCCCTGGCTTCAGGTGCGGCCGCTGAGGTCCGGCCCGGCGGGCGGGCCCGCCCGCGCGGCCACCGGTGCGGGGTGGCGCGAGCAGATGCCGCCGGTCTGGATTCGCCTGATCGAACGGTGGACGGGTCGAACGATGAGGCGCTTTGGTTACCCGGCGGCGCGGCTGGCGGTCGAACCGACACGCCGCGAGATGGCCCAGGCGATCGCGCGGGACCTGCCGGAGGCCGCGCGGGCGGTCAGCCGGCGCGCCCGGGTCGCGCGGCGGGTGACCCGCAGGCAGGCCCTCTCGACCGCCGAGCTGCAGCGGATCTCCTTCAACCTCAATCCGGCGGGCTGGGCCGCGAACCCCGACTGGACGCTGCCCCCTCCGCCCCGGCGAAAAACCTAGGACGCGTGGACGGCGGTCCCGCGGACGGCCAGCGCCGCCTCGACGTGTGCGATGTCGGCGGGCCGATCGACCGCAATGGCCACCGAGGGGAACGTGACGCAGTGGATGACCAGCCCCAGCTCGAGCGCGCGCAGCTGCTCGAGTTGCTCGACCCGCTCGAGCGCTCCCGGCGGCGCGGCGGCAAAGCGGTCGAACGCCGCCCGCCGAAAGGCGTAGAGCCCGATGTGAATCAGGGGCTCGCCGCCGTGCGGGATGGGGGCGCGCGAGAAGTAGAGCGCGCGCCCGTCGGCGCCGCAGGCGGCCTTGACGAGGTCGGGCGCGGCCGGGTCTTCCCCGGCGCGAAGCGGCCGTACCAGCGTCGCGATGTCGATCGCCGGATCGGCGGCCAGCGCGCGCACGGCGGCGTCGATGGCGTCGGGCTCGAGCAGCGGCTCGTCCCCCTGCAGATTGACGATCGTCGCGGCCCGCCCGGCGGCGGGGTCCACCGCCAGCAGCTGGGCGATCCGGTCGCTGCCGGACGCGGCGGGGCGGTCGAGGACGATGGCGCGGGCCCCGGCCGCCTCCGCCGCGCGCGCAATCGCGGCGTCGTCGGTCACGACGGCCACGTCGTCAATGGTTCGCGCCGCGCGCGCCGCGGCCACCGTCCAGGCGATCAGCGGTCGACCGGCGATCAAGGCCAGGGGTTTTCCGGGAAAGCGGGTCGAGCCGTGCCGCGCCGGAATGGCGGCTAGAACCACGGCCTGATCATCGCGTAGAGCTTCCACCTCTTCTGCTCGACACCGTAGGCGCCGAAGAGGCCGAGATAGCGCGACTGCCCGCGGCCGGCGAGCCCGGCGCCGTAGGCCGCGTTCCAGTCCGCCGCATCGTCCGGGAACCAGGCGTCGCCGATGTCCGCCATCGCGACCAGCCAGGTGGTGCGGAAGAAGCGATTCGTCCACGGAAGTCCCTGATGATACCGCAGGTTGGCGAACGCCATGCGATCGCCCGCCAGTTCCGGACTCAGCGCCTCGTAGCCGGGAATCGTCCCGGCGCCCCCCAGCCGATACCAGAACTGGGGCGCGAGCGAGTCGCTGCCACCCAGACGTCCGCCCGCCATGACGCGCGCCGAGACGAAAGAGGTTCCCGACGTGGGCCAATACGCCCGCACGTCGGCCTGGCCCAGGTTGAAGGCATAGTCTCCCCCGAACCCCCAGCGGTCATACCGCAGGCCGACGTAGGCGCCGCGGGTGGGAAAGTCGGGCAGGTTGCGCCGGTCCCAGGTGAGCCCGCCGCCCAGCGCCCGGCCGTGGCCTTCGTCCACCGGCGGATTCACCGGCCAGTCGGCGCTGTCGGCGAAAGCCGCAAAGGGGTGTTCGCTCGCCAGCGTCTCGAACCGGTCGTCCTGCCAGTGGACCCGCAGCGCCACGGGAAGGCGATAGGAACGCTCCGCCCAGAGCGCGTACCCCCGGCGCCCGAAGTAGGCCCGATTGTCTTCGGCCAGAAAGAAGCTGGCCAGCGAATTCGACAGGTCGAACTGGTGCCACCGCTCATTGGTGTCGGTGACGTTGTACGCGCGCCCTCCCACCAGCAGGTGCTGCCGCGGCAGCTCGCGCAGAGCGGCCACGTTCCAGCCGACGTCGTCGCGGGCTGAGCGGAAGACCGGCCCGGCGGTGAGCTCGGTGCGGGGCCAGGTGGGACGCTGCTTGAGCCCTGCCACCACCCCGAACGACAGGCCATCCACGCCGTTGTACTCGCGGACGACGAGGCCGTAGATCCCCTTCAGCTCGATGGGAAAGCCGACCGGCGGAGGAACATAGGCGACGCGCACGGCGCCCCCGGGGTCCAGCTGGATCGCCAGCGGCTCGCCCTCGAGGAACTCGGTGCGGCCCGCCACCCGGGCTCCCGAGAGACCGCTCAACGAACCCCCGAGCACCGTCAGATCGCCGTCGAGCCGCGCCCCCGGCCGGAGCGTCACCGCGCTGGCCACCGCCGTCACGTCGCCGCCGACGGTTCCCTCGATCGTCAACGCGCCCCCGAGCTGGACCAGCGCGGCGGCGTGCGTCGTGCCGCTGGCGATGGCGGTATCGGCCCGGCGGACGTCGGCGCCCGGCGCTCCGAGCGCCAGCGCGATGACGCGCTTGGTCGCGAACGGCACCAGCGGGTCGAACGTGACGGGAATCGTCTGGGCGCGCGCGCCGGCCACGCCGGCCAGCCAGGCGGTCCCACACAGCAGCAGCCGAACACAGGTGAGCAGGCGCATGGAGTCTCGCGTCAGGCGCGGGGGTGAAAGCGCCGATGCTCGGCGCGCAGATAGGGCGGATCCACGTGGGTGTAAATCTGCGTCGTGGTGATGTCCGCGTGGCCGAGCATCTCCTGCACGGCGCGCAGGTCCGCGCCGCGGTCGAGCAAATGCGTCGCAAAGGTATGCCGGAACGTATGGGGGGTCACCCTTTTCGTCAGCCCCGCGTCGCGCACGGCGCGCCGCACGATCTGCCACGCGCCCATCCGCGACAGCGGCCGGCCGCGGGCGTTGAGAAACAGCGCGCCCTGGGTCTCGCCCCCCGGCAGGAACGGGCGCTCGTCCTCGATCCACGCGCGCGCGGCGTCGATGGCGCGCCGACCGATGGGCACGATCCGCATCTTGTCGCCCTTGGGACCCACCCGCTCACTCTCGACCCGCCGGGTGGCCCGCCGGCGCACATCGCGCACGCCGGGGACGAGCCGCACCGTGCGCTTCTTCCAGTCGCATTCGGCCAGCTGCACACTGATCAGCTCCGAGATGCGGACCCCGGTGGCATAGAGAAATTCCAGCATCGCGCGGTCGCGCCGCCCCAGCCGCCGGGCGGGCTCGATCGCGCCCAGCACCCGTTCGACCTCGGCGAGCGTCAGCACCGACGGCAGGCGTCGGCCCCGGCGTGGCGTCTCGATCGACTCGGTGGGATCGCTCGTCAGGGCGCCACTGCCCACCAGGAACCGGTAGTAACCGCGCAGCGCGGCCAGCCGACGGGCAGCGGTCGCCGGGGTCGCCCCGGCGCCGTGGAGCGCGCCCAGATAGTCGCGCACCGTCCCGCGCGCCGTCGGGTCGTGCTTTCCCGTTCGGGCAAACGCGTGATACTGGGCCAGATCGGCCCGATAGGCGGCGATCGTGTTCGCGGCCAGCCCCCGTTCCAGCACCAGGTAGTCCACGAACTGCTCGAGCCGCTCGGCGGCGACGCGGTCGCGGGTCACGGCGGCGGCTGCTGGAGGAAGGGATTCGTGGCGCGCTCGCGGCCGATCGTGGTCGACTCGAGATGACCGGCGTGCACCGCGGTCGCGTCGGGAAGCGGCAACACCTTGGCATATAACCCAGCCAGCAGAACGCCCAGCGAGCCGCCGGGGAAATCGGTCCGTCCGATCGAGCCCGCGAACAACGTATCGCCGGTGAACAGGAGACCGTCGGCGGCGAAATGGAAACAGACGCTCCCCGGGGCGTGGCCCGGCGTATGGAGCACGTCCACCGGCCGGCCCAGCAGGGTGAGCCGGTCGCCGTCGGCCACCGGGACGTAATGCACCGGGGCCGTGATGGGCGTACCGGCAAAGGCCGACAAGTTGGCCTCAGCCGAGTGGAGCATCGGCTCGGCATCGGGGGGGAGGTACACCGGGGCCCCGGTGGCCGCGACGACCGCCGGCAGGGCGGCGATGTGGTCGGCGTGCGCGTGGGTCTGCAGAATCGCCTCCAGCCGCAGGCCGCGTTCGGCGAGCGCGGCCAGCAGGCGAGGCGCCTCGGCGCCCGCGTCCACCAGCACCGCCGCGCCCGGCGCGTCCTGCCAGACCAGATACGCGTTGGCCTGGTAGAGGCCGACGGGAAGCTGTTCGACGTTCAGCATGGACTCACGTTCAGCCTGGGCGTTCCGCATGGATGCAAGATAGCGCGCCGCGCAAGCGCGCGGCCGGCGGCGCCGGACACGACCGGATCCGCATCGTTCATCGCGGCGGCCAGGGCGTCGGCCGAACCGCGGCCGGTGTTGCCCGCCACGATCGCGGCATTCCGGACGAAGCCCCGCCGGCGCGTCCGCTCGACGGCGGTTTCGGCGAAGCGCGCCCGGAACCCCGCCGGCGACAGGGCGAGCAGTCCGTCGATCTCGTCCGGCCAGGCGTCCGCCTGCGGCGCGCATCGCGCCTCGGTGGCCAGCGGTGGGTCGCGATTCCAGGGGCACACGTCCTGGCAGATGTCGCACCCGAAGAGCCACTCACCCATCGCCACCTCCTGCTCGGGCGCGAGCTCGCCCCGCTGCTCGATCGTCCAGTAGGCGATGCAACGCCGGGAATCGAGCAGGTACGGCTCGACCAGCGCGCCGGTGGGACACGCCTCGAGGCACCGGGTGCACGTCCCGCAGTGGTCGGCCGCGGGCGGGTCGGCAACCAGCTCCGCGGTGGTGAGGATCTCCCCCAGGAAAAAAAACGAGCCCCGCCGGGTGTTGATCACATTGGTGTTCTTGCCCCGCCATCCCAGCCCGGCGCGCTCGGCCCAGTACTTCTCCATCACGGGCGCCGAATCGGTCGCGATCCGCCCCTCGGCGCCGGGCGCCAGCTCCCGCAGCTGGTCGAGGAGCTTCGTGAGCTTGTCGCGGAGCACCTGGTGGTAGTCCTGGCCCCACGCATAGCGGGCCACCGCGGTGCCAGCCGGTTGGGGGCTTTCGTCCGCCGGGCGATAGTACGTGAGCGCCACACAGAGAACCGACCGGCAGCCCGGCAGCAGCGCGCGGGGGTCGCCCCGCAGCTCGGCGCGTTCCGCCATCCACCCCATCGTGCCGTGATGCCCGCGAGCGAGCCACTCCGCCAGGCGCGGCGCGTCGGCGACCGGCGCGGCCCGCGCGACGCCCACCAGATCGAATCCCAGCGCCAGCGCCGCCGTCTTCACGCGCGCGGTGACGTCGGCCGACGTGACGGGAGCTATGGTCTGCATGGCGACCAATGTGACGCGGGAACAGGGCGGGCGCACCCGCCGGGGACGGTGCCCCGGGGGCAGACTAGTCGCTGGCCGCGGGGACGGGGTCGGCGGTCACCGCGGCTTCCGTCTCCGCGGCCTCCGCCAGCAGCGCGTCGCGCACGCGGCGCGCCAGGGTCGCGGAGAAGCCGGGCACGCGCGCGATTTCCTCGGGGGGCGCGGCCTTGAGCTGCTCGACCGAGCGAAAGTGGTGGAGCAGCGCGGCGCGCCGACGCGGGCCGATTCCCGGCACTGCATCCAGCGCGGAGGCGGTCATCCGCCGGGAGCGCAGCGTGCGGTGATACCCCACCGCGAAGCGGTGCGCTTCATTCCGGACATGCTGAACCAGCTGCAGCGCCGGCGACCGCCGCGGCAGCCGCACCGGCTCGGCCGTGTCGGGCAGGAACAGCTCCTCTTCCCGCTT
>JBHENR010000219.1:0-6981 GCA_046262555.1 Gemmatimonadota bacterium
GCCCCGCCGCAGGGCCTCGCCCACCAGATGGATCCGTACCGCCGTCGGCGCCTCGAGCCGCGCCGCCAGTTCATCGTCCGGCAGCGCCTCCCAGCGCGTGCCGAAGAGCCCCGTCACCCCTGCCTCGAGCCCGCGGAGCCCCTTCTGCAGGGCCTCGCCGAAGGTGCGGCCGATGGCCATCGTCTCGCCGACCGACTTCATCGCCGTCGTCAGTCGGACGTCGGCGCCGGGAAACTTGCCAAAGTCGAAGCGCGGCACCTTGGCCACGATGTAGTCGATGGTGGGCTCGAACGACGCCGGGGTGTCGCCGGTAATGTCGTTGGTGATTTCATCCAGCGTAAACCCGACGGCGAGTTGGGCGGCGATCTTGGCGATGGGAAACCCGGTCGCCTTCGACGCCAGGGCGCTCGAGCGGGAGACGCGGGGATTCATTTCGATGACGAGCTGGCGCCCGGTCGCCGGGTCGACCGCGAACTGGATGTTGGAGCCCCCCGTCTCGACGCCGACGGCGCGGATGACGCGGAACGCCGCGTCCCGCATCGCCTGGTACTCGCGATCGGTCAGCGTCTGCTGGGGCGCCACCGTGATCGAGTCCCCGGTATGGACCCCCATCGGGTCGAGGTTCTCGATCGAGCAGACGACGACGCAGTTATCGGCCCGGTCGCGCATCACCTCGAGCTCGAACTCCTTCCACCCCAGCACCGACTCCTCGACCAGGATCTCCCCAATCGGACTGGCTTCGATGCCGGAGCGGGCCAGCACGGCCAGCTCCTCGCCCGTCGACGCGACGCCTCCTCCCGCGCCCCCCAGCGTATAGGCCGGCCGCACGATGACCGGGTAGCCGGTGATCGCCGCGACTTGGTCGGCCTCCTCCACCGTGCGGGCGAAGCCGCCCCGCGGCACCGCCAGCTCGTGCTCCAGCATCAGCGTCTGGAACTGCTCCCGGTCCTCGGCCGCTTCGATCGCCTCCAGCCGCGCGCCGATCAGCTCGACGCCGAACTCCTCCAGCACGCCGCTGAGCGCCAGCTCGCGCGCAAGGTTGAGCGCGGTCTGCCCCCCCATCGTCGGCAGCAGCGCGTCGGGGCGCTCGCGCGCGATCACCGCCCGGCAGGCGGCGACGGTCAGCGGCTCGAGGTAGACCTGATCGGCCGATGCCGGATCGGTCATGATGGTGGCCGGATTGGAGTTGATCAGGACGACCCGGTAGCCGGCCTCCTGCAACGCCCGGCACGCCTGCGTCCCGGAGTAGTCGAACTCGCACGCCTGCCCGATCACGATCGGTCCCGATCCGATCAGCAGGATCGTCTCGAGATCATCCCGCCGCGGCATGGCTCAGCCGGCCGGCAGCGCGGCGAGGAATTCGGCGAAGAGGTAGCGCGCGTCGTGGGGACCGGGCGCCGCCTCGGGATGGTACTGGACCGCGAACAGCGGCCGCTCGCGGTGGCGAAATCCCTCGACGGTCCCGTCGTACAGATTGACATGGGTGATCTCCAGCGCCGGGGCGCCGGCGGCCACACGGTGGGCGCCATCGCGGCCTTCGACCACCGCGAAGCCGTGATTGTGGCTGGTGATCGTGATCCGGCCGGTGCGCAGATCCTGCACCGGATGATTTCCCCCGTGATGGCCGAACCGCAGCTTGTACGTCGTCCCGCCATGGGCCAGCGCCAGCAGCTGGTGGCCGAGGCAGATGCCGAACGTGGGCAGCTCCGGCGCCCGCGCCGCCAGCCGCCGCAGCGTGGCGACGGTGGCGGTGGTGGCAGCGGGGTCGCCGGGGCCGTTGGAGCAGACGAGGCCGGCCGGGCCGCGCTCGAGCACCGCCTCGGCGGGCGCGTCGGCGGGCAGGTGCTCGACCCGGCACCCGGCCGCCACCAGGCGGGTGACGATGCTCGCCTTCACGCCGCAGTCGAGCACCACAACCAGCGGTCCGCCGTCCCCGGCGGCGCGGGGCCCGGTCCCGGTCACGCCGCCCGTCAGGTCGCGTCCCGCCATCGGCGGGACCGCGCGGGCCCGCGCCACCGCGTCCGCCGCGGCCAGCGTCTCGGTCGTGATCACGCCGCGCAGTGCCCCGCTGGCGCGCAGGTGCCGCGTCAGGGCCCGGGTATCGAGGCCTTCGATCGCGACCAGACGATGCCGGGCGAGGTAGGCTGGCAGCGACTCGATCGCCTGCCAGTTGGAGGGGTGACGCACGCACTCGCGCATGATGAACCCGGCGACCTGCGGCCCGAGCGACTCATCGTCGGACGCGGTGATGCCGGTATTGCCGATCAGGGGGTAGGTCATGACGACGAGCTGGCCGGCATAGGAGGGATCGGTCAACACTTCCTGGTAGCCGGAGAGGCAGGTGTTGAAGACGCACTCGCCGGCCGCGGTTCCGGCGCCTCCCACCGCCCGTCCGAGCGCGCTCCAGCCATCCTCCAGCGCCAGCCGCGCCGGGCGGGCGGCGCCGGGCGCGGGCAAAAAAAAGTCTCCGCCAGGCGGAGACCGGTCAGCCGTTTCGGTGGGCGCGGGCATGGAGCATCCTTTCGCGCCTCCCGGACGCAATTAAAGGGTGCGATGGAAAAAACCTACCCGACCTCCCTCCCCGCGGCAACCGGCATCGCGCGGAGCTGCTCCAGCGCCGCGCGCACCTCCGCCATCAGGCCGTCGCGGTCGGTCGGGGTCCGCCCCGCAACCGGAATGGGCGCCCCGATGTGGATGCTGATCCGTCCCCGTCCGATCCGCCGCGAGCCCGACGGCATAATCCGGTCCGTCCCGACGACCGCCACCGGGACGATCGGCACCCCGGCGGTGAGCGCGAGCGCGAAACCGCCCTTCTTGAACGGCGCCAGCCGGCCGCCCCGGCCGCGCGTTCCCTCCGGAAAGACGAGGATGCTGAGACCGGCCCCCATCCGCCGGGCCGCCCGCTCCAGGCTGGCGATGGCCTGCCCGCGATCGGCCCGGTTGATCGGGATGAATCCGCACATCCAGAGCGAACAGCCGAGGATGGGGATGGCGAAGATCACCCGCTTGGCGATCATCCGCAACGGGTGTTCCAGCGCGACGAACAATGCGAAGATATCGAACACCGACTGGTGGTTCGCCATGAAGAGATAGGTGGCGTTCGGGTCGAGCCGGTCGCGTCCCGTCACCGTCCAGGGAATCTGCAGGCTGGCGAGGATCCAGCGCGACCAGATGCGGGCGAAGCGGAGGTACAGGTCACCGCGCGGGCTGAACGGCCAGGTGAGGATGCCCAGCGTGGCCCAGAAGAGGGTGTACGCAAACCCGATCGTCCAGGCGAAGGCGGTGCGCACGCTCCCGCGCCAGCGAGTGCCTAGGGAGACATGTCGCTGACTTCGACGATCGCGCCATCATTGCCGAAGATGATGAGCGTCTTGGCCGAAATCTGACCCTGGGCGTCGTAGTTGTAGTAGGTCCACCGCTCGAGCCCGCCGTCCATCGTCACGCGCGTGCGCGGCTCGCCCAGCTTGCTGCGAACCTCCTCCTGCGACATGCCCGGATGCAGCGTCGAGACGATGGAGCGCTGAATCGCCGCGCTGTCCACCGCGGATGGATCAGCGGCCGGATCGTCTCCGCCGTCGCCACAGGCTCCCGTCAGCAGCAGGGCGCCGGCCAGCGCCAGGATCCTTGCTTCGCGCATCGCTATCCCCCTCTGGCTGTCGATGATCCCGCTCCCGGTTCGCCCTGCCCGTCTTCGGCACGCGCCAAAACGTAGCCGGCCGACCCGCGGCGGGCTAGTTACGGAAGCGCCAGGTGATGCCGAGAAAACTCTCCCGTCCCGGCAGGGCGAAGTTCTCGTCGGTCAGATATCCCACGCCCGCCAGGTTCTTCAGCGACAGAAAGACGGTGAAGTTGATCACCGTCGCCTGAACCAGCGCATCCGCCGCGAGAAAATCCTGCAGCGGCTCGGCCCCGACCGTCGTCCGCTCACCGGTGTAGCGGCCCGTCAGCCGCGCTTCCACCAGCAGGTCGCGGCTGGGAAAGAAGCGCCGCGCGTAACGCAGCTGGCCCAGCGCCAGGTGGCGCGGGGTATACGGCACCTGCTCGCCACTGACATCCTCGGTGAAGTCGAGCGCGCGGTACCACAGCCGCCCCCGCACGCCGTAGGGCAGCGGGACCCAGGCCTCGACGTCCAGCCCGCGGGCCGTGAGGTCCACCACGTCAAACGTGTTGAAGCCCGGCTCGCCGAGGGAGAACACCCCCGTCTCCGCCGGATCGACGTACAGCCAGGCCGTCGGGGGCAGCCACAGGAACGCGCCCTCGCCGGAGGCGCCGAACGCGGCCGCGCGCGCGCGCCACCCGTCCCGCGCCCACGCCGCCTCCCCGCGCCACGTCGTCCAGGTCTCGAGCGCGCGGGGTTCGGCCAGCCGCCCCGGATGGATCTCCAGCTGCTGGGCCGCGAGGATCGTGAGCAGCGCCTGCCCCGGCAGGTCCGCCGGCCGCACCGCCCGCCCGATCGCGGCGCGGAGGGTGAAATTCGCGCCCGGCCGCGCCGCCCCCTCGGCCTGCCAGGCGGTGCCCGCCTCGGCGGCCTCGCCAAAGTCGATCCGGCGCAGGGCGGCGTTGCCCGTCAGGCGATCTCCCGCCCCCCCCAGCCCGAGGCCTCCCGCCAGCTCCGTCCGGCGCCGCGGATTCGTCACCCGGGCGGTGTCGGCCGCGTCGGGGTCGGGGTCTTCCAGCAGACTCGTCCCGTCCCCGCGGAGGAACAGGGGGTGGGGCGAGGACGCCTCGCTCGACCCCCGCACCGCCCCGCCCCAGGCCAGCAACGGCCCCCGCCGCATCGCTACCGTCGCCTGCACCCCGCTCCGCTCGCTGTCGCCGAAGACCCCCTGCAGGTTGCGGTATGCAAAGGTGCTGGCGAGCGTGTGCCGCTCCCGATAGGCCACCGCGCGAGCGGCCAGCGGCCCGACCGAGCCGACGTAGGCGAGGCGCCACACGCTGGCGTCGTGATCCTCCTCCCCCTCGAGGTTGGCGCGGAATTCGGTGCCGCTGAGCCCGTCGCCACGGCGCGACACGTCCAGGCGGTGGCGGGAACCCAGCCGCCAGCCCGCCTTGGCGAACGTCTGGTTGCGGGTGAAGTCCCCCGTCCGGTTCGGTCCCTCCGAGGTGTCGAAGTTGACCGCTGCGAAGAGGTCGCCGCGGTCGGTCACCGGCCGGCCAAAGGAACCCGAGAAGGCCTGCGCGTCGAACGAGCCCTGCAGAAAAGCCAGCAGCGAGCGGGCCCCCGGGGCGAGCTGGCGGCGGGTGATGATCGACAGCACGCCGCCGGTGCAGTCGCCGCCCCAGGCCGCCGTCTGGGCGCCGGGATACCAGGCGACGCGGGCGATGGCCTCGAGCGGGATCTGCCGCAGATCCCAGGCGGCCGCCAGCGGATCCCCCGCCGGCACGCCATCCACCACGACCTGCACGCTGGTGGCCGTGCCCTGCGGCGTGCCGAGGAAGACGCCCAGCCCGCCGCCGCCGAGATCCTGGGTGAGAAACAACCCTTCGCTTTCCAGGATATCGAGCAGGCTGAACGCCCCCCGCCCGAGCAGCGCGTCGTCCGACAGGACCCATTCGGGCCAGGCGCCCGGGCGCTCGACCAGGTAGGGATCCACCAGGCTGTCGGGTGAGACCTCGGGCAGCTCGGAAAACCGCGGGTGCAGGGAGTCGGCCGGCGCGGCCAGCGTGTCCCCCAGCCAGGTGAGGCGCGGGTCCTCCCGGACGGCGGCCGGGCGGGGGCCGACCGAGTCGGGGATCGCGAGCGAATCCGCTGCCTCGGAGACGTCCTGTGCCACCGTGGGGGAGGCCCACGCGATCGCGCCAAGGGCGGCCAGCCCCAGCAGCGGGCGCGTCGGACGCAGCGGACGCATCAGCCGCGCAAGATAGAAACCGCCCCGCGCACCGGCCACACCGCCGGGCTCAGAACGCGACCGACACGCCCCCGTACGCCGCCCGGCCGGGGGCGTTGAAATGGAGCACCTCGGCGTACCCGGTATCGAGCGCGTTCTCCAGCCGGGCGTGGAGTTGCACGTGGGGCGTCAGATTGTAGCCCGCGGCGAAGCGCACCACCGCATAGGGCTCCAGCGTGACGCGCAGCGCCGGAAACGCAGTGAAGTCGAGATCGTCGCGGGGCCCCACCCAGCGCGCGCCGGCGGCGACCGTGAGCGGGGCCGCGGAGTACACGATATCCAGGGCCGCCTGCTGGCGCGGGCGGCGCAGCAGCGGGGCGCCCTGGTCCGGTCCGGCGGTCTCGTCGCGGGTGCGCAGCGCGGTGTGGGCGGCGGTGACGCGCCAGCGCCGGGAGGCGACCGCCGACAGCGTCGCTTCGACGCCCCGCGTCCGGGCGGCGCGGATGTTGGCGTACCCGTCAGGGAACGCAAAGCCGATCAGGCCCTCGAATCGTGTCCGGAACACCGTCACCCCGATCCGGAGGCGCCCCCCCGCCAGGTCCTGTTCGATGCCGCCGTCCCAGCCGCGGCTCCGCTCGGGCTCGAGCGCTGGGTCGCCGAACTGGGGATCGAAGAGTTGAAACAGCGTCGGGGCGGTGAAGCCGGTGCCGAGGGTGGCGTGGACCCGCGCCCCCGTCCACGGCTGCGCCACCGCGCCCAGCCGGTGCGTCCCCGCCCGGCCGAACCGGCTGTGGGCGTCGAGCCGGGCCGCGGCGCTCAGCGTGAGGCGGGCGCCGACCCCGGCCCGGGCCTCGGTAAAGACCGCCCCGGTGCGGGCCACCGCGTCGGGGAACGCGCTGGCGAACGGGCCGAACGGGCCGTCACTGGCGAACGCCGAGGCGGCGCTGACGCGCTCCCCGTCCAGACCGATCGTCAGGTGGCGCTCCGCCCCCAGATCCAGCAGATGGAGCCACTCGAGCGTCCAGGTCGCCCCCTCGAACCGGCCGCGCGAGCGGTCCGCCGGCCGCGCGGCATCGGGATCGTCGCGCGACGTGCGGGCGTGGCGGCTGGCGCCGGCGCTCAGGAGCTGCCGCCAGCGGCCGCCCGCCGCGCT
>JBHENR010000220.1:0-2699 GCA_046262555.1 Gemmatimonadota bacterium
TCGAAGGGCGCGCCCCCGAACAGCGCCGTCTGCTCGCGGGCGATGGCGCGGAGGTCGCGGATCACGTCCCCGCGCTCGTGCTCGCCCAGGTCGAGATTCCCCCGGAAGACGACATGATAGGGGACCTCGTCCAGCGTGAACTCCCACGCGGTCAGCTTCGGCGCCGCGATCGTGGGGGCGTCCGCCAGCGCATGATAGTCCGGCGCCCCGAAGACATGGCGCCCGCGCCGCCGGTCGAGCTGGGTGGCCACGTCCCAGTCGTTCGGCGCGGCCAGGCGCAGGGTCACCGGATGGTCGATCCGCCCCTCGACCCAGGGCAGCAGGTTCACCGGGTTGAAGTAGGCGAGGTCGGGACGCAGGGTGGAGGAGCCGGCGTCGAACACCGCGGCATAATACTCATAGGCGAGCGTCACGGTTTTCGCGGCGGCGGGGTCGACGCGCCAGGAATCGAGGTCGAGCCACTCGACCGGCAGGGGACGCCCCGCCTCGTCCTGGGCGCGCACCGCCTGCACGTTGGCGGCGTAATTCTGCAGGATGTAACGCCCCGGCCGCCAGGCCGGCAGCGAGAAGACGACCGGCTCACCGGCGGCGCGGGCCGTCACCTGCACGGTATAGAGCTGGCTCGCTGGATTGTCCCAGCCGAGCGCATAACGGATGGTATCGGGCATGAGGGGCTCCTGGGCGGCGGCGCCCGCTGCAGTGAATCCGAGCGCGAGGGTCGCCAGGATCGGGATGAGGCGTGTCATGAATGGAATCTGCGGTGTCTGCCGGGGCCGGGCAATGCGGCGCTCGACCGGTATATTGGCGCCATGGTAACGCCTCCTCCAGGGACTGTGGTGTCAGATAGCCGTCAGGCGGCCCGGGATGTCATCCCCTCGACATTCCCCGACGGGATGGCGCCGGAAGCGCTGGTCCGGGCCCTGCTCGAGACGCTCGGCGAAGATACCTCCCGCGAAGGGTTGCTGAAGACGCCGGCCCGGGTGGTGGCGTCCCTGCGCTACCTGACCGGAGGCTACACGCAGGACGTGGACGACGTCCTGGGGGACGCTTTCTTCACCGAGGCGTACGACGAGATGGTCGTCGTTCGCGACATCGAGGTGTTCAGTCTCTGCGAGCATCACCTGCTGCCGTTCTTCGGCCGGGCCCACATCGCGTATCTGCCGCGCGAACGCATCGTCGGCCTCTCGAAAATTCCCCGGCTGGTGGATCACTTCGCGCGCCGGCTCCAGGTGCAGGAGCGGCTCACCACCCAGATCGCCGAAACGCTCATGGACAAGCTCGACCCGCTCGGCGTGGCGGTCGTCATCGAGGCCCGCCACCTGTGCATGGTGATGCGGGGCGTGGAGAAGCAGAATTCCTCCGTCATCACGAGCCACATGCTGGGGAAGTTCCGCGACGATTCCCGGACCCGGGGCGAATTCATGACCCTGATCGGGTCCCGGCCGGGCGCATGAAGGCCGCCCCGGTCCTGGCCGTTTTATTGCTAGTGGCCTGCAGCGGGGCGCAGTCGTCTCCCGAGGGGACGGTGCGGAGCTTCCTGGGGGCGCTCGAGGCGCGCGACAGCACGGCGCTGGCGGAGACGTTCACCGCCGGCACGATGGCCCTGGTGAACGAGCTGGCGGAGCTCACCCGGGCGGCCGAAGGGGCGTCCGAGGGGATGGGCGGCCAGCCGGCCATCACCATCGAGGACTGGTGTCAGGCCTTCTGCGGCGGCACCGTCGAGGGGTCGACGCTCCATGGCGACTCGGCCACGGTCGACGTCCGGGTCGGGACCGACGTCAACGCGCTCCCGGTGGTGCGGGAGGGGGATGAGTGGAAGATCGAGCTCGGGGGACGGCTGGCCCCGGCGGTCCAGATGCTCCGGCTGACGGTGGACGCCGACACGTTGTCTTGACCCGGGGCCGTTGCTGGACGGCCCCTGGCCGGTTATACTGGCAAACCGAACAAAACCCGAAACACTGAGATGAACACCAGGCCCGATTTTCTCGGGCGAGAGGCTGCGCGCCCACGGGCGGGCGGGGGAGGAGCAAGATGGCACCGGAATTGAGCAAGGATCAGGAGAAGGCCCTCGGGCTGGCGATCACCCAGATCGAGCGGCAGTACGGCAAGGGCGCCATCATGCGGCTGGGGGCCGACCGGCGCATCCAGATGGATGCGATCCCGACCGGGGCGTTCAACCTCGACGCCGCGATCGGAATCGGCGGACTCCCCAGGGGCCGGGTGACGGAGATCTACGGGCCGGAATCTTCCGGCAAGACCACCCTCGCGCTCCATGTGGTCGCCAACGCCCAGCGGCTGGGGGGCATCGCGGCGTTCATCGACGCCGAGCACGCGATGGACTCCGACTACGCCCGCAAGCTCGGCGTGGACATCGATAATCTGCTCGTCTCGCAGCCCGACACCGGCGAGCAGGCGCTCGAGATCGTCGAGGTCCTGGTGCGATCCAACGCCGTCTCGGTGGTGGTCATCGATTCGGTCGCCGCGCTCGTCCCCAAGGCGGAGATCGAGGGCGAGATGGGCGACAGCCATGTGGGTCTCCAGGCGCGGCTAATGAGCCAGGCGCTGCGCAAGCTCGCGGGCGCGATCAACCGCTCGCAGTGCGCCGTGATCTTCATCAACCAGATCCGCGAGAAGATCGGCGTCATGTACGGCAACCCGGAGACGACGACTGGCGGCAACGCGCTCAAATTCTACGCCTC
>JBHENR010000221.1:0-3598 GCA_046262555.1 Gemmatimonadota bacterium
GGCTGCGCTCCGCTCGCGAGCCTCCTCGCGGCTTCGCCGCTGCGGGGTCTCGCTCGACTCCCGCGCTTTACGCCCGCCGTGAGGAGCCCCTCGCGCCCGTACGTACTATCCACAACACTCCAATTCCATCATCTTTCGAAACCGGGAGGCAACGTATGGGCACCACCGAACGGACGCTCGCGATCGTCAAGCCGGATGCGGTGGGGAGAAATCTTGTCGGGCGGGTGGTGGCGCATCTGGAGGAGGCGGGGTTCGTCGTGCGGGAGCTGCAAATGGAGCGGCTGGATCGGGCGCGGGCGGAGGCATTCTATGACGTCCATCGGGAGCGGCCCTTTTTCGGGTCGCTGGTGGATTTCATGACCAGCGGTCCGTGTGTGCCGATGGTGCTGGAGCGCGAAGGGGCGGTCGCTACGCTGCGCGAAGTTATCGGGGCAACGGATCCCGCCCGGGCGGAGCCGGGAACGGTTCGCAAGCTGTTCGCCGAATCGGTAGAGCGGAACGCCATTCATGCCAGCGACTCGCCGGAGAACGCCGCCCGGGAGATCGCCTTTTTCTTCGACCGGGGGTAGCCCCCCGGCCCGTCCCGGCTGCCCGCGGTTTGCGCAGAACTCGGGATTCCTGCTAGATTTACAGGATGCTGCTCGATCTGTCGCAACTGGACGGCGGGCGACTGGAGAAGACGTTTCGCGTTGCCTCCGGCGACCCGCTGCTGGCGGGCTACGAGGCGGATCTCGTTGAGCCGCTTGCGGTTGGAGTCGAGCTGACGAACCCCACGGCCGGCACCTACGTGATGTCGGCGCGGCTTCAAGGCAACGTGACGCAGGCCTGCCGGCGGTGCCTGGAGCCGGTCACCGTGCCCGTTCGGCACCGATTCCGGGTGATCTACCAGCAACCCTCGCGGGAGCGGGGGGACGAGCCGCAGGACGAGAGCCTGATTCCCCTCGCGGCCAAAGCGCGCCACATCGATATCCGGGGCGAGGTGCGCGACCGGTTGTTTCTGGAGACGGAGCGATTTCCGGTCTGCCGCGAGGAGTGCCAGGGGCTCTGCCCGACCTGCGGCCAGAACCTGAACGAGGGCGACTGCGGCTGTTCCATCGCGACCGCGGACGCTCGCTGGACGGCTCTCCGGGGCCTCGCCTTTGATGACCGGGACGCCGGTCAGGACCAGCGCCCACAACCTCGATAGGATACAGGAGTCCACCATGGCGGTACCGAAGCGGAAGATCTCCAAGACCCGGCAGCGCAAGCGCCGTACCCATAAGAAGGCCGCGGTCCCCACGGTCGTCAATTGCGACCATTGTCTGCAGCCCAAGCTGCCACACCGCGTCTGCCCCCACTGCGGGCATTACGCCGGCCGGCACGTGATCGTCGTCGATGAGGATTAGACCGATTGACGAGGAGTAGCCAGGCTCGCCCGTGACGTCACCGGGCCCGCGGACGATGCTGCGCGCCACCGGCCGATACCTCCCCGACCGCGTGGTGACGAACGCCGACCTGGAGAAGCTGGTAGACACATCCGACGAGTGGATTGCCACGCGATCGGGTATCCGCGAGCGGCGGATGTGCGCGGAGGGAGAACACACCGCGCACATGGCAGCCGAGGCCGGCCGCCAGGCGCTGGACGGGGCCGGGGTCAGTCCGGCCGACGTGGACGTGCTGATCCTCTCGACCGCCACCCCGGACCACCTGCTTCCCGCCACCGCCTGCGAGACCCAGGCCCTCCTCGGTGCCGACCGCGCGGCGGCGTTCGACATCAGCGCGGCGTGTGCCGGCTGGCTCTACGGCGTCGCGCTCGCCCAGGGCCTGCTGGCGATCGACGGCGAGCGCGTCGTCCTCGTCATCGGTGCCGAGAAGATGTCGGCGATCATCGACTACACCGATCGATCCACCTGCGTGCTGTTCGGAGACGGAGCCGGAGCAGGATTGTTCGGTTCCGCGACCAGCGGCGGAAGCCCCACCGGCAACGGCGGTGCCAGCGGCGGCGGAGCGGGCATCATAGCTACGCATATGCAGTCCAATGGCCGTCAGTCGAAACTGCTCTGGCGACCGGCCGGCGGTGCGGCGCGGCCATCTACCGACGCCACCCGCTCCGACCACCTCGAGTACGTCAAGCAGGAGGGGCGGGAGATCTTCAAGCACGCCGTCTTCGCGATGGAGGAGACGAGCCGCATCGTGCTCGACCGCGCCGGCCTGACGATCGACGACGTCGACCTGGTCATCCCCCACCAGGCTAACCTCCGAATCATCGAGGCGGTCGCGAGACGCATCGGCGCGCCCATGTCCCGCGTCTATGTCAACATCGATCGCTACGGCAACACCAGCTCCGCATCCATTCCGATCGCCCTCGATGAGGTCCGCCGAAACAACATCGCCGGCCCCGGGTCGACGATCTTGATGACCGCCTTTGGCGGAGGCCTTTCCTGGGGCTCCACCCTCTTGCGCCTTTAGCGGCTGGGCGGCTGCCGAGAATGGCGAATCTCTGCGTTGCGCTCCTTCGGCCACCCTGCGGCGCAATTCCATTGCGCCTCGGGATGACCTCAGTCGCGCGCCTTGATCTTCGCCATTCTGGGCAGCCATCATCGGCCGAACCGCAACTGCGCACGGGTCGCACGAGGTCCGCGCAAGAAGTTCGTCCGGCGCGAAGCGCCGAACGGTGGCTGCCCCGCCCGGCAGTTGACCCGGCCATGACCCCGAATTCAGGGGTCGGGGTGATGCGGTTTGTGAGCGACGGGGGCGGGCGAACCGCCGAGGAGGCCGTTTCGCGGAGCGAGGGGAGACCCCGCAAGGCGGCGCAGCCGCCGCGGAGGCTCCCCGAAGTGGAGCGCCGGCCGATCGAGGTGACGTCCCCCCGCCCGACCCCCCTCGCCACGAAAACAACCCCGAACTAATTCATCAACGTCAACGGGATCGACCGGGTCGCCGACCCGCCGCCGTGGAGATCCTCCAGGGTGACGGTCAACACGTATTCCCCCGCCGGCGAATCCGACACATCGAGCGAGATGTATTCCAGCAGCGGATCGGTATCGCCCGCCTGCTCGCGGTCGAACGCGTAGGTGATGGCGCCCTGCTTCTCCCCGCGCGTCAGCAGCTCGCCGACGGCGGAGAAGATGCGGGCGACGACGTTGCGATCGCGCCGCAGGGACTCGAGCCTATAGGTGGTGCGATAGCGGGCCCCCCCGCCTTCGGCCGCCAGCCCGTACACCTCATAGTAGACGAAGATCGGCTGGGCGCGGCGGAAGAGGCGCGACGGCAGCGGCAGCACTTTCAGCCGTCCCCAGCGGACGAAGGGGCCGGGGCCCGAAGCGGGCTCGATGCGGTCTGCGAGGACGAGGCCGGACAGCGCCAGCGCGCCGCCGGCAAAATCGTCGACTGCGATGTTGCCCTGCAGAATGCCGAAGCGGCCGGAATTGAGATCCGTCAGCTTCAGGCCGAACTGATACTGCCCGGGCGCCAGCGGGACGTGGCGCACGCCGGGCACCATCACGCCGGGCGCCTGCGAGATCGTGCTGGCCGACGCCAGCTCGACATCGTCCTCCTGACGAGCCGCCGGAGCATCCGCGGCGCCCGTGACCAACAGCTGGTAGCGGTAGTCCATGGC
>JBHENR010000222.1:0-6774 GCA_046262555.1 Gemmatimonadota bacterium
GGAGGGTTTGCGGCCGGAGTGACGAGCGGGCGCGGCGCCTAGCGGACCGCGCGCAACCGGCGCCGAAGCCGGAGCGCCGTCCGCACGAAGCCGACGATGTGGGGCCACGGGCGGATGTGGCTCGATTCGTCGCCGTAGATCGTGCGGATGGGGACCCACCGGATCGGCCAGGTGCGCTCGATCGCCACCACGATCATCTCGACCTCGAACTCGAACCCCGCCTCGGCGCTCTCCAACATCGCCTCGATCAGGGGCCGCCGGATCAGCCGATAGCCGCTCTGGTTGTCGCGGATCGTCTGGCCCAGCGCCCACCGCAGGGTCGCCGCGCCGAGCGTGTTGGCCAGGCGCCTGGAGGGCGGCATCGTGTGGAACTCCCGTGCCCCGATGACGAGCTGGGCCGCGCCGTCGGCGGCGGCCGCCAGAAACAACGGGATCTCGGTCGGGTCGTGCTGACCGTCGGCGTCGAGGGTGACGACCGCGTCGTAGCCGCGCTCGAGCGCCCAGCGGAAGCCCGCCTTGAGCGCCATCCCCTTTCCCTGATTCGGCGTCTGGCGGAGGACCGCCGCCCCGGCCGCCTCGGCGACCGCCGCGGTGCCGTCCGAGGAGCCATCGTCCACGACCAGCAGCGGCAGGTGGACCGCCACACCACGCACGACCGCTTCGACGCGTGGCGCCTCGTTGTGGGCGGGAACGAGGGCGAGCGTGCTCAGCGCAGCTTATGAATCGTGGCGTGGGGCGCGGCGATGACGGCGCTCCGCGGGCCCGACGCCGCGGCGGAACCACTCCCGTCTCCCCCATACGGCCGCGCCGGCTCGCCCCCGTTGCCGTGGACGATGCGGACGCCCGCGCTGGCGCCGATCCGGGTGGCGCCGGCCTCGATCAGGCGCAGCGCGGTGGGCTGGTCCTTCACGCCACCTGACGCCTTGACGCCCAGCTTGCCGCCGACGGCGCGGTGCATGAGGCGGATGTCGGGCTCGGTGGCGCCGCCGCCGCCGAACCCGGTCGACGTCTTGACGAAGTGCGCGCCCGCAGCCTGCGCCAGAACGCACGCCTTGACCTTTTCCTCGTCGGTCAGGTGCGCGGTCTCGAGGATCACCTTGGTCTTGGCCCGCCCGGCGCCGGTCTGCACGACGCCGGCGATGTCGCGCTCGACATCGGTGTAGGCGCCCGACTTCAGCGCCCCGATATTGACCACCATGTCGAGCTCGGCAGCGCCGTCGTCCACCGCGCGGGCGGCCTCGAACGCCTTGGTCTCGCTGCGATTGGCGCCCAGGGGGAAGCCGATGACGGTGCAGACGTGAACCGGCGAGGTGGCCAACCGACGGGCGGCGAGGCGGACCCACCACGGATTGATGCAGACCGTCGCGAAGCAATTGGCGACCGCCTCGTCGCAGAGGTGCTCGATCTCGCGGCGCGTGGCCGACGGCGCCAGCAGAGTGTGGTCGATCATTCGCGCCAGCACGTTGTCGCAGGCGCCGACGCCGGGGCCGGCGGAGAATCGCTCGGCGCCGCCGTCGACCAGCCGGTGCAGCTTGTCGGGGCAGTGGCCGGCGCAGTGGGCGCCGCCGCAGGCGGGATCGCACACGCCCGAGGGGCAGTGGCCCGCGCCGCCGCCCCGCTGGCCGCCGAGCTGGGTCTCGAGCTCGCTGGCGATCAGATCGGCGAGCTGGTCGAGATCGTGGATCACGCGGGCGCCGCGTTCCCAGCCGGTGGGGGCGCCGCCGGCTCGTAACCGGCGAGCCAGTGGACGTCGTCCACCACGCCGATCACGATGTTCTGGAGCGGCAGCCTGTCGCGGCCGGTGACCAGGCGAGCGGACCCGCCCTCGCGCATGACGAGCACGCGATCGCCGATGCCGGCGTCCACCTGGTCGATCGCTATCTCCTCGGGTCCGTCATCGGCGCCGTCCAGCGCGAGCGGCTGAACGACCAGCAGTTTGTAGCTGGCGAGTTCGGCATCCTTGTCAGTGGACGTCACCGTCCCGGCGACACGAGCGAGGATCACGGCGCGGGGGCCAGGTCCACCCGGTCCACCTTGCCGACGATAGCGGCGTCCACGGCGCAGAACGGATCCCGCAGCGGCAGCGACGCCTCGCGGCTGGTCACGTAGTAGACCCACTCCCCGGTGCCGTACTGGCCGGTGTCGGCGGCCACCAGGGGTGCGGCGCCGGTGACGGCCCCGCGCGCGTCGGTGGGCTCGATCCAGAGCAGCGGGTACCCCACCAGCGCGGGGACCTTCCGGGTGCTGACGAGATGGCCGACCACGCGCGCGAAGTGCATGGAGTGGACTCTATCGGGCCTGCCCCGCGGCGTCAATGACGGTGTCGACTGCCAGATTGGCTCGAATCGCCTCGGCACGGGGATTGCTTATTAGATCCCTGCGATTTTTTCCATCTGCAGTTCTGGCAGGTCTCTCTCAGTGGAAGGCGGCGCGCCATGAGCAAAGTCATCGGCATCGATCTCGGCACCACCAATTCCTGCGTCGCGGTCATGGAGGGCGGCGACCCGGTCGTCATCCCCAACGCGGAAGGGTCGCGCACCACGCCGTCCGTCGTCGCCTTCACCAAGGACGGCGAGCGGCTGGTCGGACAGGTCGCCAAGCGCCAGGCGATCACCAATCCGATCAACACGATCTTCTCCATCAAGCGGTTCATGGGCCGCCAGGCGTCCGAGGTCGGCTCCGAGAAGGAGCACGTCCCCTACGCGGTCGTCGCCGGCACCAGCGGTCAGGTGGAGATCCAGGTCCAGGACAAGACGTATTCGCCGCCCGAGATCTCGGCCATGATCCTGCAGAAGATGCGCCAGACGGCGGAGGACTACCTCGGGCAGAAGGTCGAGAAGGCGGTCATCACGGTGCCCGCCTACTTCAACGACAGCCAGCGCCAGGCGACCAAGGACGCCGGCAAGATCGCCGGGCTGGACGTGCTGCGGATCATCAACGAGCCCACGGCCGCGGCGCTCGCCTATGGTCTGGACAAGAAGAAGGACGAGCAGGTCGCGGTGTACGACCTCGGCGGCGGCACGTTCGACATCTCGATCCTGGAGCTGGGCGATGGCGTCTTCGAGGTCAAGGCGACCAACGGCGACACCCACCTCGGCGGCGATGACTTCGACCAGCGGGTCATCGAGTGGATCACGCAGGAGTACAAGAAGCAGGAGGGGGTCGATCTCAAGAAGGACCCGATGGCGCTGCAGCGCATCAAGGAAGCGGCCGAGAAGGCGAAGATGGAGCTCTCCTCCACCCAGCAGACGGATATCAATCTGCCGTTCATCACCGCTGATGCCGCGGGACCGAAGCACCTGCACCTCACGCTGACGCGGGCCAAGTTCGAGCAGCTGGTCGACGACCTGATCGAGCGCACGGTGGGCCCCTGCAGGAAGGCGCTCGACGACGCCGGCCTCAAGCCGGGCGACATCGACGAGGTGATCCTTGTCGGCGGTTCGACCCGCATCCCCAAGGTCCAGGAGACGGTCAAGGCGCTCTTCGGCAAGGAGCCTCACAAGGGCGTGAATCCCGACGAGGTGGTCGCGGTGGGCGCGGCGATTCAGGGCGGCGTGCTGGCCGGCGACGTCAAGGACGTGCTGCTGCTCGACGTGACGCCGCTGTCACTGGGGATCGAGACGCTGGGCGGCGTGATGACGACGCTGATCAGTCGCAACACCACCATCCCGACCAAGAAGACCGAGGTCTTCTCGACCGCGGAGGATAACCAGACGACGGTCGAGATCCACGTGCTGCAGGGTGAGCGCGAGATGGCGAGCTACAACAAGACGATCGGCCGCTTCCAGCTGACCGGCCTGCCGCCAGCGCCCCGCGGCATCCCCCAGGTCGAGGTGACGTTCGACATCGACGCCAACGGCATCCTGCACGTGTCCGCCAAGGACAAGGCGACGGGCAAGGAGCAGAAGATCCGGATCGAGGCGTCAAGCGGGCTGACCGACAAGGAGATCGAGCAGATGCTCAAGGACGCCGAGGCGCACGCCGGTGAGGACAAGGAGCGGCGCGAGCGGGTCGAGCTCAGAAACCGCGCCGACACGCTGGTCTACCAGACGGAGAAGAGCGCCAAGGAGCTGGAGGGGAAGTTCTCCGGTGACCAGGCGGCCAGGGTGACCGCGGCGATCGAGCGGACGCGCGAGGCGCTCAAGCAGGATGACGACGCCGAGGTGCGGAGCGCCATGGACGACCTGCAGCAGCTCTGGCACCAGGTGGCCCAGGAGGCGTACCAGGCGAGTCCCGAGGGTGACGGCGGGGCGGCGGGCGAGACCGCCGGCACGGCGGAGGAAAGCCCCCCGGTCGAGGAGGACGTCATCGAGGCCGACTATGAGGTGGTGGACGAGGAGAAGTAACCCGGGCTGACGCCTCGGCCGCCAGGAGAATCGTCAGATTGCGGTGGCCTTCCTCGATGTCCGCGCCCTCGAGCGGCTCCCCCTTGACCGCGGCGACGAACGCCGTCAGCGCGGCGCGGAAGCTGGCGGCGTCGTCGAACGGCCGCACGATGCCGCGGGCGTTCCGGGCGGCGGCGCCCGTCGTCGCCACCAGCCGGCGAAGCTGTTCGAACCGGCCGTAGGCCGGCCGGGGGGGACGGCGCACGACGGTGCCGGCCGATCGGTCGGCCACGAGCACGCCGCCGTCGCCCACGATCTCGATCACGCTCTCCTGCACGCCGGCCAGATTGACGAAGGCCTGCACCAGAGCGCCGCCCGTCAGCTTGAGCGTGAGGCACGCGGTGTCGTCCTCCGCCCGCGTGGTGGAGACGGTCGCCGTGACGGACGCGATCTCCTGGCCGAACAGGAGCCGGGCGAGATCCACCGCGTGGCCGCCGAGATCGAGCACCACCCCGCCGCCCGTCGCGCGCGACTGCTTCCAGCCGGGCAGCGCCTCGGCGCCGCCGCCGATCGCCAGGCGCGCCCCGATGACCCGCCCGGCGCGGCCCTCGGCCATCGCGCGCCGCAGCGCGATGACGGCGGGATCGAACCGGGCGTTGAACCCCAGCATGCCGATCCGCCCGCTGGCGCGCCACGCCGCCACCACCTGGTCGGCCTCCGCGCGGGTGGTGGCGATGGGCTTCTCCAGATAGACCGCCAGCCCGGCCTCGAAGGCGGCACAGGCCGCCGGGGCGTGGAGCGCCGTGGGTAGCGCGATCACCACCGCCTGAACACCCGGCCCGGCGAGGGCGTCCTTCCAGTCGGAGAGCACCGTGGCCCCGGGCGCGATCGACCGCACGGCCTGGTGGACGGCGGCGTCCGGCTCGGCCACTAACCGGAGCCCGATGCTGGGCATCCGCGCCAGCAACGGCAGGTGGAAGCGGCGCGCGATCCGGCCGCAACCGAGCAGCGCCACGCCGAGCGGCGGGCCGGTGTCTCTCATCCGGGTAAGATATGGCCCGGGCGGAACCTCGCCCCCCGTGGGCCGTATTACAGGGTTCAGGCCGGTTTTCTCCCCGCGCCGGCGCCCGGATCGTCATTCTTCTCAGCCAGGAGGCTCGCTGTTCCCATGGTACACCCGATCAAGACGAAGCTGACGGTGTTGATCGTCGGCGTAGCCAGCCTCGGCCTGGGCGTGCTGTTCGCCTCGACGCTCGACTGGACGCCCGGCTCCTACGCCACCCAGGCGTCGGCGCCCGTCACCACGGCCTCGCTCCGCACGACCGAGAACGCCTTCATCCGGATCGCCGAAGAGGTGACCCCGGCCGTCGTCTCGGTGCGCGTGGATCGCCGCGTGGAGGCCCGCCGGCCCAACGGCGGCGGGCTCGAGTTCGGTCCCTTCGAGGAGTTCTTCCGCCGTCAGCCGCAGCCGCCGGGCGGGGGTCCCCCGGGTCAGGGGTCCGCGCCCGAGTTCTTCCGCGAGCCCAGTGGCGGCTCGGGGGTGATCGTTCGCTCCGACGGCTACATCCTCACCAACAACCACGTGGTCGAAGGCGGCGAAGCGATCGACGTCGTCCTGAACGACGGGCGCACCTTCGACGCCGCGATCGTCGGGCGTGATCCGTCCACCGATCTCGCGGTGCTGAAGATCGACGCCGACGACCTCCCGATCGCCCGGCTCTCCAGCGACGACACGATCCAGGTCGGCGAATGGGTGCTGGCGCTGGGGAACCCCTTCGGGCTCGAGTTCACCATGACGGCGGGGATCGTCAGCGCTCTGGGGCGCGGCGGCCTCGGCATCCTCAATCGCAGCGACAATCCGTATGCGATCGAAAACTTCATCCAGACGGACGCGGCGATCAATCCGGGGAATTCCGGCGGGCCGCTCGTCAACATCGACGGCGACGTGATCGGCATCAACACCGCCATCGCCTCCCGGACCGGCGGCTACCAAGGGTACGGCTTCGCCATTCCCGTGGGCATCGTGCGCCAGGTGATGACCGAGCTGATCGAAACCGGCACGGTCGAGCGGGCCGTCCTCGGGGTGTCGATTCAGCAGGTCACGCCGCTCGACCAGGAGGCCCTCGGATTGCCCACGCTGGAGGGGGTGCTGATCGCCGATTTCGACGAGCGGGTGCGGAACAACCCCGCCCGCGCCGCCGGCCTGCGGCCCAAGGACGTCGTGCTGGCGGTCAACGACCAGGTGGTGCGGACCCCCAGCGAGCTGCAGCAGGCGATCGCCTTCCACAAGCCGGGCGACGAAGTCGAGCTCACCATCTGGCGCGACCGGGAACGCGAGGAGATCGAGGTCGAGCTGGCGGCGCGTCCCGCCGCCGAGGCCGAGCGCGCCAGCGTCGCGCCCGACGCCGGCGAGACCGACGAATCGGCGCTGGGCCTGGAGGTCCAGGAC
>JBHENR010000223.1:0-4098 GCA_046262555.1 Gemmatimonadota bacterium
TCCCTGGTCGGTGGCGCGGACGCCGCCCGCCTCGGCTTCGCGCTGGACGATGCCGGACCGTTCGGGCTGGACCAGGCCACGCTGCCTCTGGTGACGGGACTGGGAACCGCCGCCCTCGCCGCAGCCCGGGCGGCGGGCGGCGCCACGATCGAGCGCCACGGAGCGCGCTGGTTTTCGCGTGCGGCGCGCGCCACCGCGACGGACCGGTTGCTGGCGGCGCTGAACGCGCATCACGCGGCGGCGCCGCTCCAGCCGGGGTTGTCCCTCGAGGCGGCGCGGCGGGCGCTCGAGCCGACCCACCCCGCGCTGATCGAGGCCGTGATCGCGACGGCTTGTGAGGCGGGCGAGGTGGTGCGTCGGGGAACCGCGCTGGCGCGCGCGGGCCACACGGCCGCGGCGGGCGTGGCCGACCGGCGGCTGCTCGAACGGCTGCGCGCGGCCTATATCGAAGCCGGCCTCGAACCGCCCGAACTGGCGGCGCTGTCGGATGCCCTGGGAGCGGACCTCGCCCGACTGCGGGACCTCCAGCGCCACCTGGAGCGGGAGGGCGAACTGGTCAGGCTGGCCAGCGACTGGTATGCCGATGCCGCGGCGGTCGGCCGCGCGGAGCGCGCGCTGGTCGCCCACCTGGGCCGGATGGGACCGGCCGATACGAGTGCCTGCAAAGCGCTGTTCGGCGTCAGCCGGAAGTATCTCATCCCGCTGCTCGAGCACTTCGACCGGCAGGGGGTCACCCGGCGGGAGGGGAACCAGCGCGTGCTGGCTGCCCCCGCGTCCTGCCCATGAGAGGGCAGCGGCGGCTGCCGGCCGCGCTCGTCTGGAGCGGGCTCTTCGCGGCGGCCTGCGCCACCGCGCCGCCATCGCGGGACGGGCCGCCACCGGCTGGCCGCCCCGATCGGACCCATGACCCGGAGTTCGCCGCCGCGCGCGCCGCCGCCCGGCCGGAGTTCGCGTCTCAGGCCGAAGCGCTCGCGGCCGGCGTCTATGAAACCTTCGTACATCCGGATTCGGTGCGTCCGGCGCACCCGCCGCCCGTTGCCGCCCGGCCCGGCGCGGCCCCCGCTGACGCGGCGGGGGATCCCTCGACCGAGGCGCTGCTCGGAACCCTGGGTGCTCCGGACACGTATATATCGGAAGCCGCGATCTGGACACTTGAGATGGGAGTGCTCGACTCTGAGACGGAAGCCTTCGTGCGCATCCAACAGCTCGCTCGTGAATTCCCCGCCTGGCCGCGCTGGTTCGTCGCGGACGGCGCGTGGCAGCGCGTCTATCTGGGACGTTTTCCCGATCGCGGGGCGGCGGAATCCGCCCGCGCCGAGGCGGGCGCGTGCGGGTACGGCGAGGCGCGGATTGCGCGCGCTCCCTAGGCCTGCCAGCTGGGGCCGGGTCGCGGTGCTCGCGCTGGCCATCGCGCTGAGCGGTGTCGCGGGGTCGCGGGATGCCGCGGCACAGTCTCCCCCGTCGCCGGGCTTTCGGCTGGAGCAGAACTTTCCCAATCCCTTCACGCCCGGAGTAAATCCCACTATTTTCACCTACGAGGTGCCCGCCGAAGCCCGGGTCACGCTGACGATCTTCAACCTGCTCGGACAGGAGGTCGTCACGCTGGTGGACGGGGTGGAGAAGAAGGGCGTGCACCGGGTGGCGTGGGAAGGCCTCGACGCCGGCGGCCGCCGGGTGCCCGCCGGATTGTACTGGTATCAGGTGCGCGCCGGCGACCAGGGCGCCGTCCGGCGACTGCGCGTCCGCGATCCGGCCGATGCCGGCGCGGGCGAGGCTCCCGCTCCCGGCGGACGGTAGCGCCCCGCTAGGCGTCCGCCTCCGCGAGCGTGGCGCGGACCGCGGCCGCGTCCCCGCACGCCGCCAGCCGATCCAGATTCGCCGGATTCCGACAGAACTGCGCCAGTCGGCCCAGCACCGGCAGGTATTGATTGGAGATCTCCACCGGCGGCGCGACGATCAGGAACAGATGGTGCACGAGTTCCCCGTCCACGGCCTCCCAGCCGATACCGGCCGCCGGACGGCCGTAGGCGATCCGCAGCCGATCCACCACCAGCGAGCGGCAATGGGGAATCGCCACCCCACCGCCGATTCCCGTCGAACCGAGCGCCTCGCGCTTGACCAGCAGGCGGTACAGGACCGCCGACGGTTCGGGGGGAAGTCCGAGCCCGGCGACCAGCTCGCGCAAGGCCGTCGCCCGGGTGTCCGCCGCCAGCGCCAGCGCGATCGCCTCGTCGGCGAGAAATTCGAGAAGGTTCAGGGGAAAGCTCCCGTCAGAAGTCGCGCCGCAACCGCACCACGATCCGGGGTCCACTCGCGGGCTCGTCACGATCGGTCACCCGCTGGGCGACGAAGACGCCGATGTAGGTAAAGATGTTGAGGCCCGACAACCCGGCCCCCACGTCGGCATGCCAGGTCTCGTATGCACCGACCGAGCCGACGTCGGCAAAGCCCACCGCGTGCCACGAGAGCAGCAGCAGCGCCAGTCGATCAGGGAGCGGCAGGGGCACCCGCACCTCGGTGGAGCCCTGTATCCCCTCGGGTCCGGTGAAGCTGCTGGCCGGAAAGCCGCGCAGCGAGCCCGGTCCGCCGAGATTGACGCGCCGCTGGGGCGGCACGCCATCGCCGTCGAGCGCCCCCATCCACACCAGGCGGGTGTCCCACCACGCGTCCCCCCCCAACCGGGTGTAGCGGCGTACGTCGGCGGTGACGCGCGAGAAGTCCAGCGCCCCGCCAAGCCATCCACCCGAGCGCTCCCACTCGCCGGTGGCGGACCAGCCAGGCGCCGGCAGCAGCGGGCTCTGGACGTCGCGCGTATCCACCCGCACCTGCAGCGAGACCGAACGCAGGGTCCCCTCCGCGACCGGCGGATTCGCGCGGTAGTTCTCCTCGGAGAACAGGGCGAACGGTGACCGATTGGGCTCGCTGTGCTGGGCCGCGCCGAAAACGGACACCCGGCCCCCCAGGGTGCCGCCGCCGGTCTCGGCATCCAGGCTCAGGCGGTAGCCCCGCTCCCGCCACCAGTCGAGCAGGTCGGACGCGGCGAGGAAGGTGGAGGCGTCGTTCTCGCGCACGCTCACCTTCCAGTCGTCGAAGGTGGTGGTACGATGAAAGTGTTCGGCCCGCGCGAGAACCGCCCCGGGCAGCGGCAGGCGCTGCTCGATCCACAGATGCCAGTAGAGCCGCTCGTGGCTGGTCGCCGCCGCGAGGCGGGCGCCAATCGCCGGCGTGCGCGCCGGATCCACCGGCTGGAGGGCGAGGCCCCAGGCGGGGGTCAGGCCATCCACCCGATTGTAGTGCTGGAGCGTGAAGCCCTTCCAGCCGAGCGGCTCGATCAGCCAGGGGCCCCCGGATGCCTCGGTTGGAGCCGCGATCGCCCCCGCTGGAATGGCGGGAAACTCCAGCAGGCTGTCGCTCGGCAGGGGGGCCAGCGTGTCCGGCACAGCCGGGTCCTGCGCCCGCGCGGCGGGAACTCCGCCGAGCGCCGCAACCAGCGCCAGCACCAGGACCGCTCGCTCGGCCATTCAGTCCGGTTCGGTTCCGACCCGGCCGTCCCAGCAGTGGATCTGCAGCGGGCCTGCCCCGACCGCAACAGCGGCCGCGTACCCGGCTCCCGCGTCCACACTCACGACCGACCAGCGGGCCGCTTCGGACGGGTCATCGGCGATCGAAAGCGCAACCGGTCCCGGGCCGGGCGCGAGGGCGACCGTGACGCCGGCGAGCGGGACACGCAACCCGTCGCCGCGGGCCTTGAGGAACGCCTCCTTGCGGGTCCAGCAGCCGAAGAAGGCGGCCGGCCGATCCAGCGGCTCGAATGCTCGGAGCGCGGCGATTTCGTCGGCGGCAAAATAGCGGGCCGCCAGCGCGTCGTAGGGGACGTCGCGCCGCAATCGCTCCACGTCGACGCCCACTTCGCGATGCCGGGTGATGGCGATCAGCGCGAGCGAGGCGGTATGGGCGAGGTTGAACCGGACGGGACTCGGCTCGGTCGAGTCCGCCAGGTGCGGCTTGCCTCCCGGCGCGGTGTCGATGCGCAGGGAACCCGGAGGCCGATCGAGGTACCGGGCGAGGATCCGGCGCAGCGCGGCCCGCCCCGCCGCG
>JBHENR010000224.1:0-3697 GCA_046262555.1 Gemmatimonadota bacterium
ACTGCGGTGGGATCCGCTCGCCGAACCCGTTCTGGCTGGCCAGCGGCCCGCCGACCAACACCGCCGGCCAGGTCATGCGCGCCTTCGATCGGGGCTGGGGCGGGGCCGTCTGGAAGACGCTGGGCGATCCGATCACCAATACCGTGTCGCGCTACGGCGGTACAGCGTATCAGGGGCGGAACGTCTCCGGGTTCAACAATATCGAGCTGATCACCGACCGGCCGCTGGACGTCAACCTCCGCGAGATCGCCGAGGTGAAACGACGCTACCCCGGACACGCGGTGATCGCCTCGCTGATGGTCGGCTCGCGGGACGAGTGGAAGGACATCATCCGCCGCACCGAGGATACCGGCTGCGACGGCTTCGAGCTCAACTTCGGCTGTCCGCACGGCATGTGCGAGCGGGGGATGGGCTCGGCGGTGGGCCAGGAGCCCCGCATTCTGGCGGAGATCACTTCGTGGGCGGTGGAGTTCTCCTCGATCCCGGTGCTGGTCAAGCTGACACCCAACATCACCGACATCCTCGAACCCGGACTCGCCGCGCAGCGTGGCGGGGCCGCCGGCGTGTCGCTCATCAATACAATTAAAAGCGTAATCAGCGTGGACCGCGACACGCTCAGCCCGCTGCCGTCGGTGGACGGGCAGGGAACCTCGGGCGGCTATTGCGGGCCGGCGGTCAAGCCGATCGCACTCCACATGGTGACCCGGCTCGGCAAGGCGCCGGGCTTCGGGCTACCCATTTCCGGCATCGGCGGCGTCCAGTCGTGGGAGGACGCGGTCGACTTCCTGCTGCTGGGTGCGACCTCGGTTCAAGTCTGCACCGCCGCCATGCACTACGGGTTCCGCATCGTCGAGGACATGCGGCGCGGGCTCGAGGAGTGGATGCGGTCGAAGGGGTACGCGCGGGTGGAGGAGTTCGTCGGGGCGGCGCTGCCCCAGTACGAGGAGTGGGGCGACCTCAACCTCAACTACAAGATCATTGCCCAGATCGACCCCTCGACCTGCATCGGCTGCCAGCTCTGCTTCGCCGCCTGCGAGGACGGGGCGCATCAGTGCATCGATCGCCCCGCCGGCACGCGCGTGCCCCGGGTGGTCGAGGAGGAGTGCGTCGGTTGCAACCTCTGCCAGCTCGTCTGCCCGGTCGAGGGGTGCATCTCGATGGTCGAGATTCCCACCGGTCTGCCGCGCGAGTCGTGGAACGAGCGGGTCGCGAAGGGGACGGCGGGGGCGGGAAGTCCGCACTGATGGATCGGGCGGCCCTGGCCGGTTCTCCCTACGCCAACGCCGACCTGCTCCCCACCACCGATGACGAGCGGGTGTGGACGCGCTGGCACATCGCGGCGCTGTGGGTGGGGATGGCGGTCTGCATCCCGACCTACATGCTGGCGGCCGGGCTGATCGCGAGCGGGATGAACTGGTGGCAGGCGGTGGCGACGATCGCGCTCGGCAACGCGATCGTGCTGGTGCCGATGCTGCTCAACGGCCACGCCGGGACGAAGTACGGTGTGCCGTTTCCGGTATTGCTCCGGGCTCCGTTCGGCGTGCGGGGCGCCAATCTACCCGCGCTCTTGCGGGCGCTGGTGGCGTGCGGCTGGTTCGGCATTCAGACCTGGATCGGAGGCCACGCGATCTACGCGCTGGCGCGGGTGGTGCAGCCCGACATCGGCGCCGCGGCTCCGATCGGCTGGCTCGGCATCAATGGGTGGGAGCTGGCGGCGTTCATCCTCTTCTGGCTGATGAATGTCTACTTCGCCTGGGCGGGAACGGAATCGATCAAGTGGCTCGAGGCCTGGGGCGCGCCGATCCTGCTGGTGATGGGGCTGGCGCTGCTGGGATGGACGCTGACGGTGCCCGGGGGCTTGGGCGCGGCGCTCCGGTTCTCCGACCAGTTCAGCCGCCCGTCGCTCGCCGTCACGGGCGGACGGGTATCGCTGAGCGCGCTGAAGGACGACGGCGTGCCGCGCGCGGCGGAATATCGCCTGGCGGCCGGCGCCACCGACGCGGAGGCTCGCGCGGCGCTGGCGGAGGCGCGGTGGACGCCCTTCGTGCCGAACCCCATCCCGCCGGCGTCGGCCTCGGTGGAGTCCCCCGTGCTCGCCGCGGAGCTGCGGGACGGCGCCGGCCGCACCGCACCCGTTCTCGTGGCGCGGGAGGGGGTCGGCGGCACCACCCGCCGGAACTTCTGGCTGCTGTTCGTCCCCGGACTGACGGCGATGGTCGGTTTCTGGGCGACGCTGTCGCTGAACATCCCCGACTTCACCCGGCTGGCCCGGAGCCAGGCGGACCAGGCGTGGGGTCAGATCATCGGCCTGCCGACCACGATGGTGCTGTTCGCGTTCATCGGAATCGCGGCGACCTGCGCGGCGGCGCTCCGATTCCACGACGTGCTGGTGGTAGAGGCCGCGCCTTGGGATCCGGTGGCGCTGCTGTCCCGCTTCGACAACCCGCTGCTGATTAGTATCTCGATGATTGCGATCATCGTGGCGACGCTGACGACTAACATCGCCGCCAACGTCGTCTCGCCGGCGTTCGACTTCAGCAACATCGCGCCGCGCTGGATTTCATTCCGCACCGGCGGACTCCTGACCGGCGTGATCGGACTCCTCATCATGCCGTGGAAGCTGATCGAGTCCAGCGAGGGGTACATCTTCACCTGGCTGATCGGCTACTCCGCCCTGCTGGGGCCAGTGGCGGGGATCATGATCGCGGACTACTGGGTGGTCCGGCAGACGCGGCTCGAGACCGCGGCGCTCTACGCGGAGGGCGGACGGTACTGGTACAGCGCGGGCTGGAGCCTGGCGACGGTGGCGATCCTCGCGCTGGCGGTGGCGCCCAACGTGCCGGGCTTCCTGGTCGCGGCGGGGTGGGTCTCCGCCGACGCGGTGCCGGCCGCGCTCCAGTCGCTCTACACCTATGCCTGGTTCGTCGGCTTCGCGATCGCGTTCTGCGCGTACAGTGCGTGGGGACTGGCCGCGGCCCCCGGCCGGCGGGAGGCTGCTCGTGCCGCTTAGCGGCGTGCGGGGGATCGACCTGACCCGCATTCTGGCCGGTCCCTATGCGACGATGATCCTCGGTGACTACGGCGCCGATGTCGTCAAGATCGAGCACCCGGTTGGCGGCGACGACGCGCGCGGCTGGGGGCCACCCTGGGTACCCGCCGCAGGCGGCGCCAGCGCCTACTTCACGGCCGTCAATCGCAACAAAAGAAGTTGTACCCTCGATTACAAGTCCGTGGCCGGCAAGGCGGTCCTCTGGCGGCTGCTGGAAGGGGCCGACGTAGTGATCTCGAACTTCCGACCCGGAGTGCTCGACCGGCTCGGATTCGGCTACGAGGCCGTGCGAGGGCGCCACCCTCGCGTGGTGTATGCGGTTATCAATGGCTACGGAGCCACGGGGCCGGCGGCGGCCAAGCCCTCCTTCGATGTCATCGTCCAGGGAGAGTCCGGGGTGATGGACATCACCGGCGATCCCGCCGGTCCTCCGACTCGGGTAGGGATCTCCCTCGGTGATGAGACAGCGGGCCTGCTGGTGGTGCAGGGGATCCTCGCCGCGCTGCTGGTGCGCGAGCGGACGGGGGAAGGGCAACAGGTGGAGATCGCGCTCCATGACGGCCTGTTGTCACTGCTCACCTACCACGCCCAGAACTGGTGGGCCGGGGGCGCGGCGCCCGCCCGGCTCGGCAACGCCCACCCCTCGAT
>JBHENR010000225.1:0-3244 GCA_046262555.1 Gemmatimonadota bacterium
GGCTGGGAAAGGCGCCTTCGATGCGCACGCTGAGCTCCTCGTATCCCAGCCGCCACAGCAGCCGAGGCCCCGGGTTCATCAGCGTCAGGCGCACGACGCCCTCGGCGCGAAGCGTGTAGTGGTTCTCGCTCTCCAGGATCTGCTGGGTGACGGTCAGCTGGTTGCGCGTGCGGTAGCGGAAGGACTCTCCCTGCGCGGGCTCGTACCCCAGGGATTGCCCTTCCGCCGTCCCGAACCCGGCGAGCGTGGCCAGCGCGGCCACGCCCGCGATCAGGCGCAGTCCGGTCCGCAGCTCGACAGCACGCGTTCCACGTACCTGTCCCGGGGCGGCGTTCCGTCCGCCAGCTCGCGCTGCAGCCGGGCGCGCCCCATGTGGTACGACATTAGACCGAGGATCGGATCGCCGAAGTATTCGACCTCCCGCTTCAGGTGGCGCAGCCCCAGGCGCAGGTTCACCTCCGGCCGATGCAGCACCTCGGCTGTGATGCCCGCTTCGTACGCTCGCGCCGTGGATGGCTTGATCTGCATCAGGCCGCGTTCTCCCTGGCGGCCGACGGCGGCGGGATCGAATCCGCTCTCCAGGGCGATCATGCCGAACGCCATCCCCGGCTCGACCCCGGCACTCAGCGCCTGCTCGTAGATGACCTTCGCGAGACCGTGCCGCACGCCGAACTTCCGCGCCAGCACCCGCGCATCCGGCGCGAGGATGGTGTCCGGCGCGGCCGGCGCCTCCACCTCGATCGCCGTCGATCCGAAGGCGAGCTCGCCCCGTGGTACCTCCGCGTCGGCGGTCAACGCCGCCGCGCACAGGGTCAGCGCCATGATCAGGATCCCACAAGCTAATCGATTCCGATAAAACCATTGCACGTTTGGCATTGTATCCCTTCCCCACATCCCGAATGATGGAAACAGATAGGATCGAACGCATCCGATCCGATGTCGGTCGGCCGGTACTACACCCGGAGCACCGGGTTGTTCGGCTTCGCTTGACCCAACTCCATGTCGCGGATAGATTTTTTCTCTGTCAGCAGTGTGATTTCCGGGCGGGAATAGCTCAGTTGGTAGAGCGCAACCTTGCCAAGGTTGAGGTCGCGGGTTCGAATCCCGTTTCCCGCTCCATCCGTCCGCTTCTCGTGTTCCACCGGGCCCTTCTGCGAGGAAGGGCCTTCGCGTTCGGCTCTGGGCGGCGTAGCCAAGTGGTAAGGCAGGGGTCTGCAAAACCCCCATTCGGCGGTTCGAATCCGCCCGCCGCCTCCATCGATCGGGCTCCGGCCGCCACATCTCCAGCGCTTTCTCCCTCGACGGTGACCATCCCGTTCCGCCGCTTCAAGTTGCGACGAACAGGTCGGGGGTCAGCGGCGTCAAGGGATCGATCCGATACGCGGCGAAGTCGGTCACGCCCTCCTCCCGCAGCACGTCCTCGTCGAGGAGAAGCCGCCCCGTGCAGGCGCGGCTGTCGCGGGTAACGATCGCGTGCGCGGCGTCGGCCACGATCTCGGGCGATCGGCAGCTCGCCGCCGTCACCCGGCCGCCCAGCATGGCCAGCGCGGCGGTGGCGATGACCGTCCGCGGCCAGAGGGCGTTGAACGCGATCCCCTGTTCCGCGAACTCGGCGGCCATCCCCAGCACCTGCAGGCTCATGCCGTACTTCGAAACCGTGTATGGCGCGTGCGGCGCGATCCATCGCGGGTCGAGCGAGAGTGGAGGGCTGAGGGTCAGAACGTGCGGGTTCCCGGCCCGCAACAGATGCGGAATGCTGGCGCGGGAGGCGACGAACACCGCCCGTGCGTTGACGGCCCACATCAGGTCGAAACGCTCGACCGGGGTGTCGAGCGTGCCGCTGAGCCGGATCGCGCCGGCGTTGTGGGCCACCACATCCAGCCCGCCGAAGGCCTCCACCGTGCGCGCCACCGCGCCCTCGACCGCGGCCGCGTCGCGCACGTCCACCGGTAGCGCGAGCGCCCTGCCGCCGGCCGCCTCGACCTCTTCGGCCACACTGTGGATCGTCCCCGGGAGACGCGGATGCGGCTCCGACGTCTTGGCGAGGATCGCGACGTTGGCTCCATCCCGGGCCGCACGCAGCGCGATCGCGCGGCCGATCCCGCGGCTCGCGCCCGTGATCAGCACCGTGCGGCCCGCCAGGGTGCGGCCGGCAATGTAGGGAGACTGCAAAGCTAGGCGGGCACCAGGAGAGCCGTGGCGTACATGATAAGGACACCGACGGCCGCGCCGGCCAGCAGCTCGCCGCGCCACGGGTCCGCGGGAACGCCCGGGCGACCCACCGCCAGCAGGCGGCCGACCTCGACGATGACCTGGACGATGGCGCCGGCGCCGACGGCCAAGAACACCGCGGCCCAGAAGGGATCGAACACCATGCCGCCGATCCAGCAGCCGAGGATGGCCGGCCCGCCCGCCAGCAGCGCGAAGCCGACGAAGTGGCGCAGGCGCGGCTCGGCACGCAGCAGGGGCGCCGCGATGCCGATCCCCTCGGTGATGTTGTGCAGCGTGAAGCCCACCACCAGGAACGTTCCCAGCCCGATCGCGCCGGTCGCCAGCGCGGAGCCGATGGCCAGCCCCTCGCCCAGGTTGTGAAGCCCGATGCCGAGGGCGATGAAGAACGACAGGGCCAGCGGCCCGACCTCACCGCGCCGGCGGCGGCGCCCGGTGAAGGCGAGCAGCCCCACCAGCGTGGCGAGGGCCACGATCCACACCAGCACGGTGGCGTGGAATCCGCCCGCCGCCTCGCCAGCAAGCTCCAGTGCCTCGCCTAGCGTGTCAATGGCCAGGAAGACGAGCAGGCCCACGGTCAGGGCGAGCAGGAAGTCGATGCCCCGGCGCCCCAGACGAGCGAGCAGCGGAAACGTCGCAAGACCGATGGCCACCGGCACCACGCCGACGTAGAGCCCGAGCAGGCCGAGTTTCAGGAGCCACGGCGCGCTCGCACGCGGGGTCTCGGTGGCGACCTCGATTTCCGCGAAGAATGCTACGCCGTTTCGCGAGACCAGCTTGATTTCATGAGCCTCGCCCTCGACCCAGGGATACGGAATCTCGATCGTCGCACCACGCAGGCGATCGATTGTCGGGTTCGGCTCGATCGTAAACGACCATACTGCGTCGTCGACAATTGCTTGGTGAACGGTGACCGGATCGACTCCCCCGTTGACCACGTACACGCGGATGAGGTTGGGCTCCGGCAGCTCGACCCGCTCGACCGTGAGCTCCTCGATCGGAGGCGCACTGCGCT
>JBHENR010000226.1:0-3918 GCA_046262555.1 Gemmatimonadota bacterium
CGGGCGACCTCAAAAAGCTCTGTCAGCGCGCGCCGCTGGCCGACGCGTTCCGTGATCTGGCGCGGGGGAATCCGAATGCTCTTCGGACAGCGCTGGGATCGAGCAGCGCCGAGGCGGCGGAAGCGGCCGCCTACCTCACCGGGCTGGTGGGAGACCCGCGGCTGCTCGACGCACTCGGCACTGCGCTCCAGTCCGATGAGCCGGCCGTCCGGCGTGAAGCACTGTTGGCCCTCAAGCAGTTCGGCGGCGGCCGCGCGCTCGAGTTGGTGGCACGGGCCATCCACGATCCAGATCCGGGCGTGCGGCTCTATGCCCTGCGTCACGTCGTCAGCCACCGCTACGCACCGGCGCTCGCCCGGGTCGCCGAGCTGCTGGATCGCGAGGTCCAGGAGGACCAGCGCTCGATGACCGAACGGCGGCTGTTGTTCGAGGCGTATGGCGCCCTCGGCGGATCGAGCGTCGTCGAAGAGCTCTCCCGCAGAATGCGCCGGCGTGGGGGGCTTTTCCGCAAGACCGATCCGGAGGAGATCGCGTGCGTCCTCGTCGGCCTGGGGGCGACCACCGCCCCGGCGGCCCGCGCCATCCTCGAGAGCGCGCTGGACGACAAGCAGCCCCTCGTCAGTCGGACCGCCCGCCAGGTGCTTGACACCTGGGGCGCCCCGGTCGCCTGGTCGGCATGACGCACACCACCACGTCCGCCCCGCTGCTGGTACTCGGCCGCGACCTGGTGCAGAACCTGCTCGTCGCGCTCCGGTCGGCCCAGCTCTACGAGCCGGGCAATGCCACCATGCGAGCCTCGGCCGGCCGTCTGGAGCGGTCGCTGGCCGACCTGTTCGAAATGGAAGGCGCGGCGCGGATCGAGGGTGGCCTCGACATCCTGCTCGTCAACGACAGCCGGATCCGCAGCGAGCTGCGGACCCACAGCGTCCACACCAATCTGCTGCGTTTCCTCAAGGCGCTCGAGATCGGCGGCTTCAACTGGACGCGGCCGCCGACCCTCGACGAAGTCGCGCGGTTCGCCCGCGCCGTGGGACGGCTCGAGAGCGGCGCGCTTACCGGCCCGGACGCGGTCGCTGCGGAGCTCGCCGCCGCCGACCTCAGGGACATGGACGTGATGCCGGTGCGATCTCAGGCTGCCGAAGGCCTGACCGAGGATCCAAGCGCCCGCGCCCGGGCCGAGCGCACCTATCGCCACAGCGTGGCGGTCACGCAACAGTTGATGGAAAGCCTGCGTGCCGGCCGGTCCCTCCAGCGCTATAAGGTCAAACGAGGGGTGCAGCAGATCGTCGATTCGGTGCTCGAGGACGAGACTCTGCTCCTGGGGCTCACCAACCTGCGGGATTTCGATGAGCCAACCTTCACCCACTCGGTCAATGTCTGCATCTTCTCAGTGGCCCTGGGCCAGAAGATCGGTCTCTCCCGGCTCGAGCTCTATGATTTGGGGATGGCCGCGCTGATGCACGACCTGGGCAAGGTGGACGTGCCGCGCGAGATCCTGTCCAAGGTCGAGAAGTTGACCAGTGAAGAGTGGGCTATGATGCAGCGCCATGCGGCCTACGGGTGTTGGCGGATCGCCGAAGAGCGCGCGCCCGGCCACGTCCCGGTTCGCGAGATGCTGGTCGCGTTCGAGCACCACCTGAACGTAGACCTGTCGGGCTATCCGCGGCTGTTCGCTCCGCGCCAGCTCGCCTTCTACTCCAAAATCGTGGCGATCGCCGACTCGTTCGACGCCGGGACGACGCCCCGCGTCTATAAGACGGACCCCATCTCCCCGGCCGACATGCTGCAGGTGCTGAATCGGTGGAAGGGGATCCGCTACGACCCGATCCTGCTGAAGGCGTTCATCGCGCTGTTGGGCATCTATCCGCCCGGGTGCCTGTGCCTGCTCGACACCTTTGAGCTGGCGGTGGTGATGTCCGCCGACGAGGATCTGACGAATCTGGATCGGCCGCGCGTCAAGCTGATCGCTGACGTTGACGGCAGCCGGATCGACGGGCCCCTCGTGAGCCTGGCCGAGAAGAATGTCGCCGGGGAGTACCTCCGCACCGTCATCAAGGTCGTCGACCCCGAGCGGTACGGCATCGACATCGGGCGCCACTTCCTCGGCGGATGAGGGCCGGACTTCCCGGGCCGGGCCTGACCGCCGCGCTGACGGCGGCGCGGGCGGGCGGGCGCAAGCTGCTGATCCCGTTTCTCACCGCCGATTATCCCGATCGGGCGCGCGCGGCCGCGCTGCTCGCGGGGCTGGGGGCCGCCGGGGCGGACGCGATCGAGCTCGGCGTGCCGTTCTCGGATCCGCTCGCCGATGGCCCGGTGATCGCCGCCGCCTCCGAGCAGGCGCTGCGCGGGGGCGCGACGCTGGCCGGGGCGATCCAGCTGGGCGCCGAGCGCCGGGCCGCCGCCGGGCCGCCGCTGATCCTGTTCACCTACGCCAATCCCCTCGCCGCCTATGGCCTGCGCCGCGCCGCGGTCGCCTGCCAGGAAGCGGCGTTCGGGGGCGTGCTGGTGGCGGACCTGCCGTTTGACGAAGACCCCGCGTTCGCCCAGGAGTTCGCCGCGAGAGGGCTTCCCGTCATCCGTCTCGCGGCGCCCACCACGCCGCCGGATCGGCTGCGGGACCTCGCCGCCGGGGCCGAGGGGTTTCTCTACCTGATCGCCCGGACCGGCGTCACGGGCGCCGGCGGGGAGGCCGACCGGCGGCTCGCCGAGCAGGTCGCCGTCCTGCGGGAGGCGAGCGACGTGGCCGTCGTCATCGGCTTCGGGATCGCGGACGCCGATGGCGCCCGCCGCGCCGCCGCGCTGGCCGACGGCATCATCGTGGGGAGCGCGCTGGTGGCCCGGATGGGGACGGACGGTCCGGCGGCGGCACTCGACTTCGTGGCCGGGATCCGGCGCGCGCTCGACGCGGGGTGACGCCATACCGGCGCGGGCGAGCGACGATTTGGCAGCCGTAGAGCCTCTCCCTAGATTCCCCCGCCGCACCCATGCAGAGCGGCCGGCGGCCGCGGAGGCTACGCCACGTGTCGCACCGGTTCGCGCTCAGCACGACCTTCGCCGACGTCGGGCGGCACCTGGACCGGCTGGCCGAGCGCGGTCTGGGGGTCGAAGTCACGCTCTACGACACCGAATGGCTGCTCCATCTGGAGCGCACCACCGCCATCCGCCGGCTGGGCGACGAGCTGGCGGCGCGCGGGATCCCGGTCACCGCCCACGCGCCGATCTTCGATCTGAATCCGGGCAGCCTCGACACGGTGATTCGCAAGCACACCCGCCGGTGCTGGGAGCGGGCGATCGGCGTGGCCGGCGCGCTGGGCGCGCGCCAGATCAATTTTCACACCGGCTTCCAGCCGCTGCTTCCCGCCTCGACGGTGCCGGGCTGGCTGGCGTTGTCGCTCGAGATCTGGGAGCGGGTCGTCGAACTGACCGGGGATGCCGGGCTGACGCTGCTGTTCGAGAACATGTTTGAGCCGTCCCCGCAGCTGCTCGTCGATCTGCGTGATCAGCTCGAGCCGCGGCACATCGGCTTCACGCTCGATGTCGCGCACGCGCACATCTACGGTTCCGTCGGGCTCGACGTCTGGTGGCGCGAGCTGGGCGGCCTGATCCGGGAGGTCCATCTGCACGATACCGATACGTTTTCTGACGATCACCTGCCGATCGGCGACGGCACGCTCGACTGGAAGCGGATCTTCCAGGATCTGTTCCGCCACGCGCCGACCGCGATCACGGTAATCGAGATGCCGGTCGAAGCCGGGCTGCAGAGTTTGCGGCGCATCGAAGCCAGCGGCTTCGGCGACATTCAGCTGGAGCTGTTGTGAGCCGCGGCGGAAGGCGGCTGGTGACGGCGGGCCTGCTGGCCCTCGGTCTGGCTCTCCCGGCGCTCCTTCGCGCGCAGGCCGCGGCGCCGCAGCGCGTCAT
>JBHENR010000227.1:0-2981 GCA_046262555.1 Gemmatimonadota bacterium
TTCTGGTACCGCTGCCGCTCGCCCAGCATGGTGTGATAGCGCTGGTAGAGGTCCTTGTATGTCCGGCCCCAGGCGTGGTGAACGCCCATCGGGTTGTTCGCCGTTATCGGCCCGTCGAGGAAGCTGTAGCGGCGCTCGGAGGCCTCGTTGCGCGCGAGGTAGCGCGCCATCGTCCCGCGCTCGCGCCAGCGCTCGATGACCTCGCGCTCGAGCTTCGGCACGTCGAGCTTCGTATCGACCGGATTGAACACGTAGGCCCCAGATACGACGAATCCCGCCCCGGAATCCGGGACGGGAGGGCTCTCCCGCGGTACCACCCGCGCTTGACCGATGCGCTTGGCGCCGGCCCACTCAGCTTGCCTGCGGGTATCGGGTGGCAAACCCGGGACGCGTTACGCACGGCAATCGCCGCTTGGCGCGTCCGGCTCGGGAGGGATGGCATGCCGCCGGCGATGCCGCCCGCTCACACCGTTCGGGCTCGCTCGTGGATCGCCCCTGGCAGCCGCCGTGGCTCCGTCGACGCCGTATCTCGGACTGCTCCCGATCGTGGCAGCCACCGGCGGGAGTGTCAATCGCGCCGCGTCAAATGGGAAGGAGGGCCCGCCCGATGAAGACCGACGCGGCCAGACCGCCGGTCACCACGACCCCCACCGTACGCGGCCACCAGGTCCGTGCCATGAGCGCGCCGATCGTGGTCCCGGGCCCGGCGAGCACCAGGGCCAGGGCGGTGAGACGCGCGGTGTCGGAGCCGAGCTCGGGCATCCGCCCGATGTAGACGCCGGCTGCCCATGCCCCGCCCGCGGCAGCGAGCGGCACAAGCGGCAGAAGCCAGCTGGGCTTGGGGCGCCTGATCGGCAGCGCACGCACTCGCGCCACCGTGGCGCTCCGCGAGGGCACGGCCGGGGCCGCGGGCGAGGGCGGCGGCATGGCCGGCATGTCCAGCGACCCCTCGCTCGGGCGGCGGCGTGCCCAGGACGGACGCCGGAAGATGCGACGCGGCGGCGCGGCAGGGATGGCCGCGGGCGGCGGCTCGATCGCCGCGGTCGGTTGCGACTCTGCGGCCGGGGGCGGTGCCGCGGCTGCGGTTCGCGCCTCCGCCTCCCGGCGGGCGAGCGCCTCCAGGTCCTGCGACCGCTCGATTCCGGTGAGCAGCCGAGGATCGAACGCCTCCACGCCGGCCGCGGGCGACGGCTCGGGCTCCTCCGGCTCCGCCTCCGCCGCGGCGATCTCCTCGGTCCGCGCCCGTGCATGCGCGGCGCGCACCAGGGCGTCGATGAGGTGCTCCTCGTCGGAGGTGGCGATCCCGAGCCGCCCGCGCGCAGTGGGAATGAGGATCAGGGTCTCGGTCGGGGCGAGGCGCACGACGTGGATCTCCTCCACGTTGCGGAGAACCGCGGGGCCGAGCGCCCACCCGAAGCGGAACCCCGCTCGCAGCGGGGTCGCGCCCTCGCCGTGCAGGTGGATGCGCGTCAGCGTGCCCGGCGTGAGCAGATACACGCGCCGGCCGAAGAGCCAGCTGACGCGGACGATCGACTCCTCGATGTCGACCCGCACGCTGAGTGGAACGGCCGCCCCGACGATGCCGAGCACGCCGACGGCCACGCCGCCGGCCGCCACGGCCAGGCCCGGGGTGCCGCCGACGAGCACCAGGCCCATGACGACGAGGACGGCGCCGAAGACGATCGCCAGCAACGGCGCGGCCAGCACGTGCGGAAGCGAGCGGGCGAGGCGTACGCGGGCGATCGGTCGTGCGTACCGCGCCATCGGTGGGTCAGGCCTTCTCGGTGACGCGATACTCGAGGTATCGGCCGGTCAGAAGCCGGGTCTGGGCGTCGAGTGCCGGCAGGGTGCTGAAGAAGATGCCGACCACCGGAAGGCCGATCCACTGGAGGTAGCTCATGAGGTGCTGGAACCTGCCCCAGTGCGCGGGACGCGGCGGGACGATGCGGTGCTCGACGACGACGAGGACGAGCAGGCTGGCAAGCGCGATCGTGAGCATGGCGCTCGCGAAGAGCGGCAGGTTCTGGCCGAGCGTCGTCTCCGCGAACGAGGGGTTGATCACGAGCGGCACGGTCGCGCCGAACATCACGACGAACGGCGCGATGGCCCAGTTGATGTGCTCGCCGAACAGGTTCGCCATGCGCCAGAAGCGCGACCAGAGCGGGATCTCCCGATGGCGGATGGCGTTCTGGATGACGAACGGGATGTCAGTGACTCCCCAGGCCCAGCGGCGGGCCTGGAGGTACTGCTGCGCCATCGTCCGCCAGTAACCGCGGGCGCGAACCGCGTCCCCGTAGATGGGAATGAAGAGCGGCACGGCGCGGAAGCGATCGCCGTAGCGGAAGTAGCTCTTCCAGTAGAAGCGGCTGTCCTCCGGGATCGCATCGGTCGCCCAGTAGCCGACGTCGTGGACCATGTGCAGCGTGGTCGAGTAGCTGCCGAAGCTCTGGAGCTTCTCCGGAAGCGCGCTGCGCCACATCTGCAGCTGCGTGAGCAGAGCTGCGAAGAGGCGCTGCAGCATCGGCGCCTCCCAGATGTTGTTGTGGAAGTACGGGATGGGCTGGTAGAGCTGCGTCTCCCGATTCGGATCGGTCAGGTGGACCCAGGTCAGGTAGGTGAAGTACTGGCGGTGGACGCGGTAATCCGCGTCGAGGTCCGTGACGACGATCCGCCGCGGGTCCATACCCCGCTCCTCCACCAGCAGCCGGTACAGGTATCGGCCGCCCCACGCCATGGCGCTGCTCTTCCCGACGACGATGCCCGGCTCGAGCGGGTCGAGGATGTGAATGAGCTCCGCGAACGCCCCGCCGAACTCCTCCTGCAGCGCCTTCACGTTAGCGATCCCGAGCTCGTCGGTCTCGCGGGTGATGATCGCGCAGATCTTCCGCTCTCGCGGCCAGTCCGCGTCGGCCAGCGCGCGCACCGTGTGACGCAGCTTGTCGAGCGGCTCGGTGTACGTCGGAATCAGGGCGAGGTGGACG
>JBHENR010000228.1:0-10515 GCA_046262555.1 Gemmatimonadota bacterium
ACCTCGTATGCCGAAGTGCTCGATGAACTCGCCGCCTTTGCCGTCGGCCAGCCCGGCGTCGCCGACCGCGATCGCTTCCTGCACGAGATCGCGGGTCTGGGCGCCGAGGATACGATCGCCGTGGGCAGCGGCGCGTTCGTCCCGCACCTGCGGTCCGAGGCGATCCGAGACCTGGTCGTCGTCCTCGGCGCCACCGCCAGGCCGCTCCGGGTGCCCACGGAATCGGGGGAAGAGGCGCGCGGCCGGCTGTTCGCCCTCGTCGCCGCTCCGCCTGACGTCCACGGGCCGTACCTCGAGGCCGTGGCCACGCTGGCGGCGCTGCTTCGAGGCGAGGGGGTGGTCGACGCCCTGCTGGGAGCCGGATCTCCAGAGGCGGTGGCGGGGCTCGACGCGGTGCGCTATGCCCAGCGGGTGCAGACCCTCGCCGTCGTCGACGTCATGGAGCCGGCCGCGCAACGGGTCTATCCCGACATGCCGCTCCGCGAGGCGGCTCGGCTCATGGTCCGGGGCCGCCACTCCGGGCTGCCGGTCGTCAACAAGAACGACGAGATCGTCGGCATGGTCTCCGAGAAGGACCTGATCAGCGCCTATCTGCCGCGCTACCTGCGGGTCTACGGCGGGGGGGAGGCGGGCCTCGAGCGCGAGGTCACCCGGCGCACGGTCAAGGACGTGATGGCCAAGGCGGTGCTCTGCCTGCCGGTGGCCGCCTCGATCTCGGAAGCGGCCTCGATCATCGTCAACAAGAACGTCGATCCGTTGCCGGTCACGCGCGAAGGGAAGTGGGTGGGTCTCATCAGTCGGCGGTCGTTGATTCGGAAGCTGTTGCAGTTTTAGTGGTGTGAGGCCTGCGGGCGGGCGCGAGGGGCTCCTCACGGCGGGCGTAAAGCGCGGGAGTCGAGCGAGACCCCGCAGCGGCGGAGCCGCGAGGAGGCTCGCGAGCGTAGCGCAGCCCGACGAGATGCCACGCCCGCGCCCGCACGCCCTGCGCGCCACGAACAACACGACCCTATATCCGCGAATGAACCATCTCGAGCAACGGCCCGAACGACAGCTCCACCCCGCCCAGCCGATCGCGAGCGAGCTGCTCCGCCGGCTCCCGCTGCCCCAACGACCACAGCTCGCGGAAGAACTCCCCCGTCCTTGGATTGAGGAACCAGTCCTCGTCGAACCGGGACCGCAGCGCGGCATAGAGGACGCCGGTGAGCATCCACGCCCGGAGGTAGCGGGCGCAGTAGAAGTGGGGGTCGACGTCCTCGAGGTAAAGCGCGGCGGACGTGCGCGCGCCGGTGGCCTCGGTCAGCCGCGCCGCATATTCCGCGGCCAGCGCGGGGCTGGGGCCGAGGCGGTGCAGCGACCGCTCGTATTGGAACTTCGCCGCGTAGCGGCGCAGCATGACGAGCTCGCGAAAGGCGGCGAACCGAAGGAACTCGTCGGGCCGCTCGATGGCCAGGATCCGGCGCAGGAACTGCGGCAGTTGCATCAGGTGATCGAACGTGATCGCGAACCCCTCGGTCACACCGTTGTCGCCCATCCGCCGGAACTCGAGCGGCTGGGCCGGATCCACGTGCGCGAAATGGAGCGCGTGACCGAGCTCATGCAGGAAGGTGGTGTAGTCGTCGTGCCCGCCGTAGGGCTGCAACACCAGCTTCACCTCGTCGGGCACGCGGATAGCGGCGCAGAACGCACGCGGCGTCTTGGTCGGCCGCGGCTCGAGATCGAATTCCACCCGTCCGTCGGCGGTCCAGTCGATTCCCATCGCCGTCATCGGCCTGGCCATGCGATGGAGCATCGTGTCGCCCGGGAACTGGTCACTGAAATCCGACCCGTGGAGCAGCCGCGCCAGATCATGGGTACGCACCTGATCGGGGCGCACGCCGGGAAGCATCCGGCGGACATAGTGCCGCAGCAGATCGTCATGGGCATCGCGGGTCTCGGCGAGGAGGGCGTCGCACTGCGTCTCGAGCGCGTCGAAATCGAGGCCCGCCAGGGTGAAGCAGTACTGGTCGTAGGGCAGACCGAGGAGCTCGTCCGCGACCGCGTGGCTGGCTGCCAGGATATCGTGGTGAAATGGGTTGAGCTGTTTGGCCACGATCGCGAGCCGGGCCTCTTCCAGCGCGGCGCGACGGGCGCGGTCGGGCTCCTGGCGAACCCGCACCGGCAGCTGGCGGTAGGGGACCGTCTCACCATCCACCGCGGCGCTGGCCTCGGCCTCGGCGGCCAGCACGGCTTCCTGTAGTGCGCGCGTCCGGTGGCCCTCGATTCCCAGCGCGAGGAATTCCCGCAGGGCGGCCCGGCGCGCGTCCTCCTCCGAGGCGCCGTCCGGCGGAGCCACGTCCGCGAAGACGGTCGGCTCGAACAGCGGGGCGTACCGATCGTAGATCGCGACCAGGCCGGGATCGTCCGACAGTCCGGCCAGCGCCTCGTACTGGGCCCGCTCGATCGCCTCCAGAAAGCGCTCGATCGCGGGGCCGAGGGCTTCCCCGGCGCGCGGCGCTCCCTCCGGGCTGGTCCGCGCGTGCGGCCGCGCGCTAGCGGGTATAATTCGGCGCCTCCTTGGTGATGGCGATGTCATGCGGATGGCTCTCGATCAATCCCGCCATCGTCACGGAGATGAATTCGGTGTCGCGCGCCAGCGCCGCGAGATCGGCAACGCCGCAGTACCCCATGCCCTGCCGCAGGCCGCCCACCATCTGGAAGACGGTCTCCGCCACCAGCCCCTTGTACGGCACGCGTCCCTCGATCCCCTCGGGGACGAACTTCTTCTCGTCGACCGGCTGCTCCTGGAAGTAGCGATCACCCGACCCCTCGGCCATGGCGCTCACCGAGCCCATCCCGCGGTACACCTTGAACTGCCGCCCCTCGAGCAGCATCGTCTCGCCGGGGCTCTCCTCGGTGCCAGCGAAGAGCGAGCCCATCATGACCGTGTCGGCGCCGGCGGCGAGCGCCTTGACGATGTCGCCGGTGTAGCGGACGCCACCGTCGGCGATCAGCGGCAGGCCGGCGGCGGCGCACGGCTCGGCGCAATCCATGATCGCGGTGAGCTGGGGCACGCCGATGCCGGCGATGATCCGGGTGGTGCAGATGGAGCCCGGCCCGATGCCCACCTTGACCGCGTCCACCCCGCGCTCGATCAGGTCGCGCGCGCCGGCGGCGGTCGCGACATTGCCGGCGGCGAGGGACACGTCGGGGAAGCGCTCCCGAACCGCCTCGACCATCGCCAGCACACTCTCCGCGTGGCCGTGCGCGGTATCGACAACGAGGGCGTCAACCCCCGCCGCGACGAGCGCCGCAGCGCGGTCGAGCGTTTCGGCGCTGGTGCCGACGGCGGCCGCCACCCGCAGCCGTCCCTCTTCGTCCTTGGCGGCGTTGGGAAACTGCCGCCGCTTGAGGATGTCGCGGACGGTGACCAGGCCGGTCAGCCGGCCGGCCGCGTCGATGAATGGCAGCTTCTCGATCTTGTGCGCGCCCATGATCCGCTCCGCCTGCTCGAGCGTGGTGCCCGCGGGAGCGGTGACGAGCCCCGCCGCCGTCATCACTTCGCCGACCGCGCGCCGGTGATCGCGCTCGAACAGCAGATCGCGCTGGGTCAGGATGCCCAGCAGCCGCCCGTCCGGGTCCACCACCAGCACGCCGCTGATGTTGTAGTGGCGCATCAGCCGATTCGCCTCGTGGATCAGGCCATCGGGCCCGATCGTCACGGGGTGATGGATGAGCCCGCTCTCGGACCGCTTGACGCGATCCACCTCGGCCGCCTGGGCCTCGACCGCCTGGTTCTTGTGGATGACGCCGAGCCCGCCCTCGCGGGCCATCGCGATCGCCATTCGGGCGCCGGTCACCGTATCCATCGCGGCCGAAACCAGCGGAATGTTGAGCGAGAGCCCGCGGGCGAACCGCGTCGTGACGTCGGTCTGCCGGGGGTGAACGGCCGAGCGGCGCGGGGCCAGCAGGACGTCGTCGAAGGTGAGACCCGGGCGGATGGGTTTCATCGGTGAGGCGCCCCGGGTGGGACGGGAGCGACCGTCACGCTACCCGCCGATCTGGCTCATCGCGCCGAGCACCTGGATCTGCCCGTCAGCGAGGTCGGGATGGGCGGCCCACTTCCGGTCGAGCTCGCCCTGAATCGCGCCGGCGAGCTCGGCGTCGTCGCCGCCCCCGCGCAGGATCGCCTTGAGATCCGTCCGGCGGGTGCTGTAGAGGCAGTTGACGACGGCGCCGTCGGCGGTCAGGCGGACCCGGCTGCAGGAGCCGCAGAAATGGTGGCTGACGGCGGTGATGAAACCCACCGTGCCGACGTGACCCGGCACGCGAAAGGTGCGCGCGGGGCCCCCATCCCAGGGGAGCGGCGCCAGTTCATAGCCCGCCGCCTCGAGCCGCCCGCGGGTCTCCTCGCCCGAGACGTACTCCGGCTGCAGCGTGTTGAGCGCACCGAAGGGCATGTACTCGAGAAACCGCACCTCGAAGGCGCGGTCGCGGGTCAGCGCGGCGAATGCCGGCGCTTCGTGATCGTTCGCCCCCCGCAGTACCACGCAGTTGAGCTTGAGCGGCCGGTAGCCGAGCTGGCAGGCAGTCTCGATGCCGGCCCAGGCGTCGGCGAAACGGTCCCGGCGGGTGAGCGCGGCGAACGCGGCCGGATCGAGCGAGTCGAGCGAGATATTGAGCCCGTCGAGCCCGGCCGCGCGCAGGGCGGGCAGCTCGGCGCGGAGTCGCAGGCCGTTGGTGGTCATGTGGAGACCGGCTTCCGGGCACCGGTCGTGAATCATCGCCACCAGGCGCGGCAGATCGCGCCGGAGCGTCGGCTCGCCGCCGGTGAACCGGATCTTGCGCACGCCGCCGTCGTAGAACACGCCCGCCAGTCGCGTGATTTCCTCGAACGAGAGGATGTCCTCGCGCGGCAGCCATTCCATTCCTTCGGCGGGCATGCAGTAGCGGCACCGCAGGTTGCAGCGGTCGGTGACCGAGATGCGGAGATAGGTGTGGGCACGGCCGAACGGATCTTGCCACGCGGGTCGCGGGTCTCGCGCGAGCGGGAGCACTGGTGTCGCGTGGCTCATCGCGGGGTAAGTTACGCCCTCCGGCACCGGCGACTACCCGCCACCCGGCCCGCGTCCATGATCACGATCCCCACCATCCGCCCCGCCGACGTCCGCGTCCTCACGTTCGACTGCTATGGCACCCTGATCGACTGGGAGACGGGAATCTGGACCGCCTTTCAACGGGCGGCGGCCGCCGACGGGGTCCAGCTCGAGCGGGAGAGCGTGCTGGGGGCCTATCACGCCACCGAAGCGCTGATCGAGCGCGGGGTTTTCCGGCCTTACGCCCACGTGCTGCGGGAAACCGCCCGCCGAGTGGCGGCGGAGTGCGGCTGGACGATCTCGCGCGAGCTGGCGGCGTTCCTCCCAGCGAGCCTGCCCGACTGGCCGCCCTTTCCCGACACCGTGGCCGCGCTGAATCGCCTGGCTGACAGGTTCCCACTGGGCATCCTTTCCAATGTGGACGACACCCTGCTGGCGGCGTCGCGGCGTCGGCTGGAGGCACCCTTCGCCTTCTGGGTCACGGCCGATCGGGTCGAGTCGTACAAACCCGACCTCGCCCACTTCGAGGCGGCGGGCCCCGTGGTCGGCGACGCCGCGGGCTGGGTGCATGTGGCGCAGAGTCTGTATCACGATGTGGGGCCGGCCAACCGCCTCGGCCTGCCGGTGGTCTGGGTGAATCGGCAGCGGGAAGTGCGGCCGCCGGATGGGCCGCTGCCGGACGCCGAGGTGCCTGACCTCGCCGCGCTGGCGGACTGGCTGGTACCCTGACGGGCGGGGTTATTCCGGCGGCGGGGCGCCCGAAACCGGAGGCGGCTCCGCCTCGACTCCCCACTCCTCCGCCAGCCCGAGCAACCGCTTGAAGTGCTCGACCTGGGCCGACGCCGACGCCAGCGATTCCGCCGCCACGGGATATGCCTGGCGCTCGAACGCCCGAACCGCCTCGGCGTGGGCGGAGCGGGCGGCGGCGAGCACGTCTTCCGGCTCGGGCTCGTCCGATGGGACAGCGGCGCGGGGAATGCCTGCCTGCAGGATGGCCGCGAGATCATGGATCTCGTAGCCCAGCATTTCGATCTCAGCTTGAACTTCCGCGGCGGTGGCGACGACGGGAGCGTGGGGCGGCGGAGCGGATTGGGAGACGGCCTCGTCGGCGGTCTGGGCCCCGCCGCATGCCACTGCGGCTGTCCAGATCAGCAGCGCCGCGTTCAACCCCGCGCGGCTAACCGGTCGCGGAGCGCTCCAGCGCCTCGAGGATCTCGTCGCGCTTGTAGCGGCGGCGGCGGGTCGGAGTGTAGTAGACCTTGACGCCATATTCCCCCAGCCGACCGTTCTTCTCGAGCCGCCGCAGGGTGCTGATCGAAACGCCGAGGAGGCGGGCGGCGTTGCCGATTCGAAGGAAAATGGGTTCATCCCGTCCATCATTCTCAGCCATGCGAGCCTCCTCGGGTGGAGATAACCACCGGCAGCGTACCACAACGAGCAGAGTCTAACATTCGGCCGTTTCATGGTCAATTGTGGCCGGAGGCGATGCGACGCCTCGCCCGCGTTCAGGCATACCCCAGCTCGTCGAGCCGCTCCTCGTCCATCCCGAAGAAGTGGCCGATCTCGTGGAGCACCGTGGTCCGCACCTCGGCGACGATCTCCTCTTCCGACTCCGCCCACTCGAGCAGCGGCTGGCGGAAAATCGTGATCTGATCCGGCAGCAGAACCTCGTCGTGGCCGCGCTCGGTCAGCGGGACGCCGACGTAGAGCCCGAAGAGGGTGTCCTCCGGGTCGTCGGGATCGAGGCCCATCTCCGCGCACAGCTCCGCGTCGGGCGCCTCTTCGATCACCACGCTGACATTCTCCAGGTGCGCCTGGAACTCGGGCGGCAGCCGGTCGAGCGCCCGCGCCACCAGCGCCTCGAAGCGCCGGGGGGCCACCGAGATCATGGCGCCGCGGCGCCGCCGTCCGTGCCGTCGGTGTACCGCGCGTCGTACCGGTCGAGACTCGCCTGGACCTCCGCGCAGGCGGTCTCGCGGTCGAGCCACTCCGATACCCGGGTCTGCTTCTCCTCCAGCTCCTTGTAGTGGGTGAAGAAGTGATGCAGCTCGGTCAACCGGTGGGCCGGCATGTCCTTCAGCGAGCGCACCTCGTCCCAGCGGGGGTCGTGGACCGGGGCGGCCAGGATCTTGTCGTCCTCGTCGCCCTCATCCACCATCCGGAGCATCCCCACGATGCGGGCGGTCATCAGCGTGAGGGGCCGCGCGGCGTCCCCCACGATCAGGATGTCGAGCGGGTCGTTGTCGAGCGCGAAGGTGCGCGGGATGAAGCCGTAGTTGAACGGGTAGACGAACGCCGAGAAGAGCACCCGCGACAGCCGCAGCAGCCCGGTCGGCTTATCCACCTCGAACTTCTGATTCCCCCCGCGCGGGATCTCGACCACCGCCGTAACCGTCTCCCCGTCGTACGCCGGGTCCACGCCGTGCCAGGGATGGCGGATGCGCTGAGGCGCGCGGTATGCCGGCACTTTAGCGTCCGGCGCCGGACGCCACGACCTTGTCCGCGTAGGGCGCCAGCAGCGGCATCCGCCACTTGGTGCCCGAGTACCCCTTGATGAGACAGATCACCCACAGCACGAACCCGCCGATCCAGACCACCACGGTGATGAGCATGCCGATCACCCAGCCGATCACCGGAATGATCGACGACAGCACCGTCGAGAGGACCATCAGGACGATCCACAGCACGATCCAGGCGACGCCGAAGACGATCGACTGCGCCGCGTGCCACCGGACGACGTCGTTCGTCTTCTCGATCAGCAGGAAGACGATGCCGGTGATGGGTGGAATCACGTAGGCGAGCAGGCCCGCCAGTTTGGGATCCATGCCACTCGACTGCGCCGTCGGGGGGGTCGGGGGATAACTCACGAGCGCCTCCGGGTTCGGGGTCTGGGGTGCGGGCTACAGGATGGTGTCGGGGCAATATAGGTCTTTCGGGGCCGCGGGCGCGCCTTAGCGGATGCCGACGGAATCCTTGACGTCCGCCAGGAGCTTCGCCGGGTCGAACGCGACGCCGTCCTTGAAGACGTAGCGCACCTTCCGGATGACGCCGGGATTGGCGGCGAGATTGCCCTCCAGGATGACCAATTCGGCGCGCTTCCCCGCCTCGATCGAGCCGTACTGTTCCGCCTCGCCGAGCACCGTGGCGCCGTTCAGCGTCATGACCCTGATCGCCTCCTCCGGTGTGAAGCCGGCCTCGACCAGAAGCTCGTAGTTCCGCTGGTCGCCGAAGCCGGCCAGCGCGCCGCCCACGCCGGTCGGGTCGACGCCCGCCGCGAGCAGGCCGCCGGCCTGGTGGAACGCGCGTTCGAACGTCATCGCGCGCTCGAAGAGCGCCGGCCAGACGGACGTCTCCTGCGCCGCGATCTCCTCCCGCGCCTTCAGGTACTCGGCCTCCGCCTCGGGTGAGAGGGCCTCCAGCATGCGCGGGTCGATCGGCGGCCGGTTCGGGATGAGCAGCTCGTAGATCGCGAGCGTCGAGGTCAACGCCACGTCGTGTTCGATCATCTCGCGGAACGTCTGCCGCACGGCGTCGGAATCGATATCCACGGTGGCCAGCGTGGTGCGGAAGTCCTGCGGGCACTCGTCCTTTTCGCGCGTGACATAGTCGGTATTGGTGAAGAACCCATGCTCGAGGTTGTCGATCCCCAGCGCCACCGCCTCGCGGAACGACACCGAGCAGAGGTGGCCGGTCACCTTGAGCCCGCGCTTGTGCGCCTCGTCGATCACCGCCGCCAGCTCGTCGGCGCGGATCATGGTGTACGCCTTGAACCACGTCGCGCCTTCCTCGGCCCAGTAGGCGACGACCCGCCTCGCGTCCTCCTCGGTTCCCACCTGGGTCATGTAGCCCGCGCCGCCGACCCCGGTCAGATAGGGCCCGGTCACGTGGATCCGCGGCCCCGGCTCCTGCCCCGCCTCGATCGCCTGCTTCAGATTCAGCTCGCTGTACGGGTGGTACGAGCCGGTCGTCCGGATCGTCGTGACCCCGCTCGCGAGGTAGAGCCGCGGCGCGGTGTAGGTGCCCTGCGTGCGGCGCGCGTTCGTGGTGTAGAACGTGTGGTCGTGGAGCCCGACGATGCCGGGGATGACGGTCATCCCCTCCCCCGCCACGATCTCGGCGTCGGCGGGGACCGTCGCCTCGGCGGACGGGCCGACCCACTCGATCCGGCCGTCGCGCAGAACGATCGTCTGATTGGCTTTGGGCGGAGCGCCCGTCCCGTCGATCACGCTCGCGCCGGTGATCGCGACGACCGGCGCGTTCAGCGCCACGTACTTGGTGACGGACTCCTGCAGGGTCTGCGCCCGCAGCGGCGGGGCGGTCAGGAGGAGGAGAAACAGCAGAGCGCGGCGCATCAGGGCCTCCGGGTTCGGGGTTGGGTTCCTCAAGGTGCGCCGGCGTCGACGCGGAACACGGTCCGCATCCCGGTCTCGAGGTGCTCGGCGATGTGGCAGTGGAGCATCCAGCCGCCGGGATTCGACATCTCGACCAGCACGTCGACGACCCCGCCCGCGGGGACGACGACGGTGTCCTTCCATGCCATGTTGGCGGTCGGCCGCCCATTTGTCGAGAGGACGAGCATCCGCTGGCCGTGGATGTGGATCGGGTGGTGCATCGCGTGGAGCGCGGTCCGGTCGCTCGTCAGCCGCAGTTTCACGAGGTCGCCCTGGTCGAAGCGCCACGCGATCGCCTCGTTCTCATCGCCCGTCCCCGGCTCCTTGAGAATCCACCTAACCTGGCGCGCGGTCGAGGCCTGGTTCATCCCTGGCATCGTACCGCTCCATTCGATCGGATGGGCGTAGATCGACTCGAGCCGCATCATCGGCCCGATCGGGAACGGGAGGTCCCCGACCTCGAGCGTGAGGACGAGCTCAACGTCGGGCGGGTCGGCGAGGCGCGCGCGGTGGGGGTCGACCTCGGCGGTGACGTCGGCGTTCGCCCGGAGTGTCACAAATTCCTTTGTATGATCCGGGGCCGTGGCGTTGTCGCCCACCGTGACCGCGCCGAGTGTGTCGACTTCGGCGACGATGCCGCCGTAGACGTGGTCGACCGCCTTGACGGCGTTGACGAGCGGCACCGCGCCCGGCGCGTCGAACCGCACGTCGACGATCAGCCGCTCGGCCGGTGCGATCACCAGGTTCTCGACGAACTCCTCGCGCTCATACAGACCGACGTCGGTGCCGAGCAACTTCATCGTCGCGCCGGGGAGCGAGACGTTGAACGTGCGGGTGCTCGCGACGTTCGTGATCCAGAGGCGGACGACTTCGTTTCTTTCGGCGATCATGGACCAGTCGGGCTCGCCGTTCACCGTGAACACGTTGCCGAACCGCCCCGAGAGCGCGTGGGTCGCGGCCTCGTCGCCCCATGGCACCGGCCCGTCGTCGGCGAGCAGCAGGTCGTCGAGCACGAGCGCGACCTCGCGGTTGGCCGGTGGCAGCCAGTCCGC
>JBHENR010000229.1:0-3945 GCA_046262555.1 Gemmatimonadota bacterium
GCGCTGCAGGGGGCGCGCATCCTGCGCGTCCATGACGTGGCGGCGCATGCGCGCATGCTCGAAGCGCTGGGCCACTTTCGCGCGGCCGCCTGATGGCGTGTAAGCGCATGGCGGTGAACCGATGATCGGCCACTGGGCGCGCATGACGTTCCTGCGGCCGGGTCTCAGCGACCTGATCGACATCGCGGTCGTGACCTTCATCGTCTACAAGCTGTTCACGCTGGTGCGCGGGACGCGGGCGCTGCAGATGATGATGGGTTTCGTGGTGCTGGTCGTCGCCGCCTATGCCGCGCAGGCGCTGCGACTGGAGGCGTTGAACGAGATCTTCCAGGCCGGCCAGCTGGTCTGGCTGATCGCGATCCTGATCGTGTTCCAGCCCGAACTCCGCACCGCGCTCGCCCGGCTCGGCCGCACCCGCGCACTGCGGTTCTTCGTCAAGGTCGAGGACAGCCCGGTGGTGGGGGAGGTAGTCCGCGCCGCCGCCCAGCTCAGCCAGAGCAAAACGGGCGCGATCATCGCCATCCAGCGTGAGGCCGGCCTGATGGAGTACGTCGAGAGCGGCAAGCGGCTCCAGGCCGAGGTCTCGGCCGAACTGCTGACGACGATCTTCGCGCCCTACACCCCGCTCCACGACGGGGCCGTGGTCATCGAGGGCAACAACATCGTGGCCGCGGCCTGCATTCTGCCGCTGACGCAGTTTCCGGTCTATGACGCCGGTATCGGCACGCGCCATCGGGCGGCCATCGGCCTGTCGGAGGAGACCGACGCGGCGGTGGTCGTGATCAGCGAGGAGACGGGCCAGATCTCGCTCGCCGTCGGGGGGCGGCTCGAGCGCAACCTGTCGCCCGAGCAGCTCGCCGCGCGGCTCGATACGCTCACCCGCGTGCACGCTGTCTGAGTTGCCACCGCGCCCCGCGCGCTCTAGGTTTCCCGGCTTCCGTTTCACACCCGCGCGCTGACGCCAATGACCCGAGGAGCTCCCCCGTTCTATGCGGATTCTGAGCCGCGAGCGGCTGGTTTACGCCGCCCTCACCTTCGGTATCGTGTTCGCGTCGTACCTGCTGACGCTGGCCCCCACCCTGACGTTCTGGGACGCGGGCGAATTCATCAGCACGGCGTACATGCTGGGGATCCCGCATCCGCCCGGCACCCCCCTGTTTGTCCTGCTGGGGCACGTGTTCGGCATGCTGCCGCTGGGAATCGGCTTCGCGATGAAGCTCAACCTGATGAGCGCGCTGGCCTCCGCCACCAGCGGGTTCTTCTACTTTCTGGTGCTCTCCCAAGTCATTGGCCGGATCGATCGCCGGATGGAGTGGCAGCTGCCGACGCCGCTCCTGCATGTCGCCTCCATGGGAGCCGTCTGTCTCGCGGCCTGGGGCCTCACCGTCTGGTCGAACTCGACCGAGACCGAGGTCTACACGGTGGCTATGATGACCATCGGCCTGGTGACTTTCCTGGTGTTTTACTGGGCGGATCACCTGGCGGAGGGGAAAGACTGGAACCTGCTGCTCCTGATCGTCTTCCTCATGGGCCTGTCGATCGGCAATCATCTGATGGCGCTCCTCATCATGCCGGCGGTGGTGGTCTATGCGCTGCTCGTCGTCTGGGCCGACCACCGCGATTACCTGCTGAGCCTGCTGGCCGGCGCGTTCGGCCTGTATCTCGTCATCCTGAAGGGGATCTCGTTCGACGGACTGATCGTCGGCGGCCCGCCGGTCAATACGGCGATGATGGTCGTCGGACTGCTGGTGCTCGGAGGCGCCCTCGCCTGGATGCGCCGGACGGGCGCCCTGCCGTTCTTCGGCGCGGCGGTGGCCTGCTTCGCGGCGGGGGCGTCGGTCATCCTCTATCTGATGATCCGGGCGGGGCAGGACCCCTCCATCAACGAGGCCAATCCGCAGACCTGGCGTGAGCTGCTGGCGGTGCTCGCGCGCAAGCAGTATGACGTGCGACCGGTGTTTCCGCGGTCGGTGGATTTCTTCCGCTTCCAGATCCCGCTCTACTTCGACTATCTCTTGGGCGAAGTGGGGCCGCTCACCTCCCAGGTGTCGAGCCAGTTCGGCCTGCCCATCCTGTCGCTGCTGGCGACCGGGCTGGCCGTGCTCGGCTCGGTATTCCACTACCGGGCCGATCGCAAGACGTGGGTCTATTTCCTGATGGTTTACGGCACTACGTCGCTGGGCCTGCTGCTGTACCTGAATTTCCCGCTCGGCAACACCCAGGCGCTCGACATCACGGGCGTGGCCCGGGAGGTGCGGGAACGCGACTACTTCTTCGTCGTGTCGTTCGTGTTCCTGGGGCTGTGGGCCGGGGTGGGGGTCTTCAGCCTGCTGGGTCTGCTCTGGGACCGCGCCGGCCGTCCGGCGCTCCGCGGCGCGACACTGGCGACCGCGGCGACCCTGGTCCTGCTCCTCCCGGCGGCCGTCTTCGCGCTCAACTATGCCGAGAGTGATCGGCGGGGCAATACGATACCGCGCGACTTCGCCTACAACGTGCTCCAGTCGGTCGAACCCTGGGCGGTGCTCTTCACCAACGGTGACAACGACACGTTCCCGCTCTGGTACCTGCAGGAGGTCGAGGGCATCCGCCGGGACGTGGCGGTGGTGAATCTGGCGCTGATGAACACCACCTGGTATCACGAGCAGCTCAACCGCCGCATCTTCACGTCCACCGATCCGCCGGACACCACCTCGTCGTTCCCCAGGTTCGATGGGCCGGGCCTGGACAACCTGAGCGTCAAGCCGGGGCCGCGCCCCACCAACACCCTGGTGGACTATTCCGGCCTGCCCGAGGATCCGCTCTCCCGGGTGGGGTACGTGATCGAGGAGCCTGTCACGCTGGACATCGCCGGCCTCTCCACCACGCTCGCCAGCGGCTCCATTCTGCGGCGCCAGGACGTCGGCGTGCTCCAGGTCATCCGGAAGAATCTCGGCAAACGGCCGATCTATTTCTCGGTCACCGTGCCCGACGACGGCAAGGTGGGACTCACCCAGTACCTCGTCCGCGAGGGAGTGGTCGACCGGCTGCTGCCGCGGCCGGCGGCGGAGCTGGCCCGCGAAGGGGAGCCCTACCTGCCGATGCAGCCGCCGGAGCAGGCCTGGATCCACGTCGACCGGACGGCGCTGCTGCTCGAGGAAGTCTACCAGTTCGGCGGGCTCGACGATCCCTCCATCTATAAGGATGGGACCGCCCGGGCCCTGATCGGCAACTATGGGGCCACCTACCTGCAGCTGGCGGCGGCCCAGGCGCGACGGGGGGAGTCGGAGAAGGCCATCGCGTCGCTCAAGGCCGGCCACGCCATTCTCGGCCGGGACCCGCTCGACGAGGCGTATCTGACGAGCCTCATCAATGTCCACGCCGTCAGCGGCTCCTACGCCCGGCTCGACAGTCTGCTCCAGTCGGCCGAGGCGGAGCGCGGGGTGCGGCTCGACGATCGCTACTACAAGACCGCCGCCTACAACGCCGCGGTGGCGGGTCATTTTGAGGTCGCCGACCGGATTCTCGAGAAGTACTTCCGCACCACGCCCCGGTCGGTGGAGCCGGAGCTGTGGGGCGAGCTGGCCGAGATGGCCGTGGCCGAGGCCGACACCCAGCAGGGGATGCTGTTCCTGACCCGGGCCATCCGGGTGGATCCGGACAACCGGCGGGCGTTCCTCCGGTACCTGAACCTGGCGCGATCGATCGGCAACGAGGTGCTGGCCAAGACGTTCCTCTACCAGTGGGTGCGAACCCACCCCGGGGACACCGTATCCGGCCGGCTCTACGAGCGGTACCTGGATACCGGGGTGTTCCCCCCGGAGCTCGACTGGGAGACGGTCGCCGGGCCCGCGGATTCGTCCCTCCTGGGGGTAGACACCCTCCCCGCCGGGCCTTGACACGCCCTGGTCACAGACGTATCATGGCGGGGTAGCGCTGCCCTCCAGCCACAGCGAATGTCCGACACCC
>JBHENR010000230.1:0-6114 GCA_046262555.1 Gemmatimonadota bacterium
GGACCATCGACTCGAGCGGGGCCTTCATCGCGTTCAAGCCGGGCACCCGGGAGATCGGCGCCCGCGCGGCCGGGACCATCCACGCTACCGTCCCCATCACCATCGCCCCGCTGCCCGCGGCGCGGCTCGACATCGCGGCGCCGGCCACGACCGTGACGGCGACCTCCTGGATGCCGCTGACGGCGACGGCGTATAACCGGATCGGTACCCGAATCTTTGATGCGGACATCAGCTGGAGTTCGAGCGACCCGCGGGTGGGCGACGTGACGGGCGGCTACTTCCATGCCCGTCGGCCGGGCCGGACCACCGTGACCGCCCGGACGGGCGACACGATCGCCGAGCAGGACCTGGTCGTCTCGGTCGCCGTGCCCGGCCGGCTGGCTCTGACCGCCCCGGCCGGCACCATCCGCACCGGGGACGTGTTCTCCATCGCGCCGACCGTCGGCGGCCGACCGCTCACCGGTGACGAGTTCCCCGCCTACGCCGTGACGGGGCCCGACGGGCGGGTCTATCCCGACGGGGCGTTCGTTGCCGAGGAGCCGGGCGAGTACCTGGTCGTGGCCAACTACCTCGACGCCAGCGCCACCACCGCCGTCCGGGTCGAGCCTCGGGCGCACGACCGCCAGTTCGAGCTGGTGGGCCGGGCCGGCGTACCCGGAGCGCACACCGCCGACATCTGGGTCAACGGCAACGCCGCCTACCTGGGCACGTTCAACGACCCCTGGCTGCGGGTGATGGATATTTCCGACCCGGCGCATCCGGTCGTCACCGATTCGCTCTCCGTCGACGCCCGCCGGATCAACGACGTGATGATGAATCCGGCGCAGAACTTCGCCATCATGACCCGCGAGGGGGCGGCGAACCGGGTCAACGGCATCGTCGTGCTCGACATCACCGACCGGCTCCACCCGACGATCGCGAGCGAGTACACCGAGACGGTCTCGGGCGGCGTCCACACCACCTGGATCGTCGGCGAGCTGGTCTACGCCGCGCACAACGGGACCAGCGACATGCACATCATCGACGTGTCCGACCGAGCCAACCCGCGCGAGGTCGGCCGCTGGGGACTCGGGACCCCCAACCGCACGCTGCACGACATCTTCGTGAAGGACGGGATCGCCTACCTCTCTTACTGGGACGACGGCCTGGTGATCCTCGACCTGGGCGGCGGCGGCAAGGGCGGCACACCCACGGCGCCGACCTTCATCTCGCGGACTTACTACCCGGAGGGCAATACCCACACCGCCTGGCGCTGGAAGGATTACGTGTTCGTCGGGGACGAGATCTTCCCCACCCAGTGGGACATGGACCGGCCCATCGACGCCAGCGGCTACATCCATGTCCTCGACGTGTCGGACATCGAGCACCCGGTCGAGGTCGCCACCTACGAGGTGCCCGAGGCGGGGGCCCACAACATCTGGATCAACGACGACGAGGAGACGCTCTACATCGCCTACTATCAGGCGGGGCTCCGCGCGCTCGACGTCTCCGGCGAGCTGCGGGGCGACCTCTACGCCCAGGGCCGCCAGGTGGACGCGTACATGACCGAGGCGGGAACCGACGTCATCCTGCCGAACGCGACGTTCGCCGGCACCGTCATGCTGGAGGACGGCAACATCTACACGGTGGATTTCAATTCCGGTCTGTGGATCCACAAGATGGTGCCGGTCGGAGACCGGCCGATCTCGTAGGCATGATCACCGGGCGCGCCGCCGCGGGACTGCTGGCTCTGATCCTCACGGCCGGAGCGGGCGGGTGCCGCGGGGAGGCGGGAGCGCCGGAGACCGGTGCGGAGGCGGAGGATTCGCTGAACCCGGGCGGATCGGATGCCGCTCAGCGCTCCCCCCGCGCACCCTCCGACGAGAGGTCGGTGGTGGACTACGTCGGGCTGGTCGGGGCGCTCCAGGCGGCCGGCCTCGAGGTGGAGCCGGCGGGGCCCGTCACCCAGCCGTTCTTCCAGCCGCAGGGCGAGCTGGTGCGGGTCAACGGCGCTGACCTGCAGGTGTTCCAGTATCCCGATTCGACCAGCGCCGCGGCCGCGGCGGCGACCGTCTCGGCGGACGGCGGCGCCATCGGCACCACCATGGTGAACTGGACCACGCCGCCACGGTTCCATCGCGCCGGGCCGCTGGTCGTGATCGAGCTGGGCGGGGATGAACCGACCCGGGCCACGCTCGCCGCATTGTTCGGCCCCCCCTTCGCGGGGCGCGTCGAAGCGGTCGAGCCCTGATCGGCGGCGGCGGCGGCCCGCTGGGGAGGCAGGACTCGAACCTGCAACCACCGCGTTAACAGCGCGGCGCTCTGCCAGTTGAGCTACTCCCCAGCGGCGCGCGGCCCGGCGCCGCGTGATTGACCCGGGATCATCGAGCCTGGCGGTTACGCCTCGGCCGGCGGCTCGGCGAGACGCAGTTCGGTCTCGATCGCCGCGACCGCCGCGTCGAGCGCGGCCAGGTCGCGCGCCCGGACGATCAGCTTGACCCGGTAGCGGCCGGCGACGAACACCGGGTACGACCCGATGGCCACGGACGTGTGAGTGCCCTGGATCGCCGCCAGCGTCTCGGAGAAGTCGCCTTCCTTCCCTCCCACCCAGACCGTCCGCTTGAAGAACGGGCTCGACAGGAGCTGCTCGGCGGTGGTCTCGAAGATGTCCGCCATGAGGCCTGGCACGCCGGGGAAGACGAACACGCTGCCCACCCGGAACCCGAATGCGACCTGGCGTGAGCCGCGCAACAGATCCGCTCCCTGCGGCAGCTCGGCCATCGCCGTCTCAGCGCGCGTGATGCCGGCGCCATAGTCGTCGGCCAGGGTAGCGGCGGCCCCGGCGTGACGCTCCAGCGGCCGCCCGAGCGCCGTGGCGACAGCCGCCCGCGTCACGTCGTCATGGGTGGGCCCGATGCCGCCCGTCACGAACAGGTAGTCGTGGCGCGCCACCAGCGCGCGGATCTCGGCCACGATCTCGTCGAGCCGGTCCGGCAGCACGACGATCCGCTCGGTCTGGATCCCCAGCTCCCAGAGCCGGCGGGTGAGATACGGCGTGTTCTCGTCGGGCACGTCCCCGGAGAGGACTTCGTCGCCGACGACGAGCAGCGCCGCGGTGCGGGGGGACAGCGGCAGCGCTACGTCCGCCACTTCTCCTCGGTCGAGTGGCCGGGAAACGCGCGGGCCTTGGGATCGATGTGGGTCTTGGCGAAGTTGACCGCGATCGCCACTTCGCCGAAGCCGGTCGCGATCAGGTCGAGCTTGCCGGGGTGGGTGGCGACGTCGCCCGCCGCGTAAATGCCCGACAGGTTCGTCTCCATCCTGCCGTTGACGAGGATGCCCGCCTTCTCCATCTCCAGCCCCCACGCCTTGATGGGGCCGAGGTCGGCGATGAACCCGACGTTGATGAGCAGCGCGTCGATCTCCAGCACGCGCTCCTCCTGCGTCTGATTCTGAAAGATCGTCACCCGCTCGAGGTGCGTGTCCCCCGCGACCGCGCGCAGCTCCCAGGGGGTGAGGATCTCGACCGCGCCGCCGGAGCGCACCTGCTCGATCGTCTCCTCGTGGGCGCGGAACGCGTTGCGGCGGTGGATCAGCGCCAGCGAGCCGGCGATCCCCTGGAGATTGAGCGCCCAGTCCATCGCCGAATCTCCCCCGCCTACGATCAGCGCCCGGCGGCCGGCCAGCGCCATCTTGTCGCGCACCATGTACTGGACGCCGCGCCCCTCCTCGAACCGCTCGATGCCCGGCACCTTGAGCCGGCGCGGCTCGAACGCGCCGATCCCCGCCGAGATGACGACCGTGCGGGTGCGGTAGGACGCGCGGCTGGTCGAGAGGCGCCAGATCTCGCTGACGTCATCGGCCGCATCGCGCTCGAGCCCCTGCACGATCTCGCCCAGGCTGACGGCGGGATGGAACTGCATCGCCTGCTGAACGCATCCCTCGGCCAGATCCTTGGCCAGGATCTTCGGGAAGCCCCCGACGTCGAACACGTCCTTCTCCGGATAGAGCGCCATCAACTGGCCGCCCAGCTCGGGCAATGCGTCGACGATCAGGGTCTTCATCCGCCGCATGCCGGCGTAGAACGCGCCGAAGAGGCCGGTAGGGCCGCCGCCCAGGATCGTGATGTCGTAGATCTCGTCGTCGGTGAGGATCGGTCCCGGGGGTTCGGTCACAGCGAGTCCAGCACCCGCTGCAGGGTCTTGTGGAGCTGCTGCTGCCCCTGCGGACCGAGCGTAGCGGTCACGCGGTGGCGGAGCCGGGTGATGCCGTCCGTCAGCGAGCGCTCGAGCTCGCGGCCGCGGCCGGTCAGGAAGAGGCGCGTCACTCGGTGGTCGGCGGCGTCCTCCTCCAGCCGCACCAGGCCCGCCTCTTCCAGCGTCCTGACCACAGTCGTCATGGTGGACTTCGGCAGTCCCGCTTGGCGCCCGACCTCGCTGATCGGCAGGCCATCGCCGTCGAAGAGCGGCCTGAGCGCCTCAAGGGCGCTAGCCGTCAGATCGGGAAACCCGGCGGCCCCGCACCCCTCGACCAGGCGCGCCTGCCAGCGCGCGGCGCCGCGGGCGAGGAGATCGCCGAGCTCGATGCGGTCGTGCGTCATGGGGAGACAGTACGCGCCCGTACTAAAACCCGTCAAGCCGGATGGGCGAGTGTCCACTCGAGCGCGTCGAGAATGGGCCCGTTGGCTGCCGGCATGGGACGCGCGCGGTACGCTGCCGGCGTGACCCACTCGCCGCTGCTGGCCGCGCTCGCCGGATCAGCCGGCTCACACAGATAGGCGTGAAGCGAGACCCGGCGGTCCGGGTAGACGTGCGAGAGGGCGCAGAGCAGGTCCCCTACACGCGCGGGGAGCCCGGACTCCTCGAAGATCTCGCGGGTCAGCGCGACGTGGTGACCTTCACCGGGCGCGCACTTCCCGCCGGGGAACTCCCAGCACCCCGCGAACACCGGATCGTCCGCTCGCGATTGGACCAGGAATCGCCCTGCCCGCACAATGACCCCCACCACGACCTGCTCAGCCGGGGGCCTCTCGCCGCTCATGACCGGTAGACTTCGCCGCGGTGCCCGATTTTCAGGACCAGCACCACGAGCTCTTTCGATCGAATCGCGTAGATGACGCGGTACTCTCCAACGCGCAGCCGGTAGACGTCCTTCATCCCGGTGAGTTTTTTGGCGCCGTGCGGTCGGGGATCCTCGGCCAGACCGTCGATCTTCGCGGCGAGTCGCCGTCGCAGGGCGACCGGGAGCGCACGAAAGGTGCGCGCCGCGGAGGGAGCGAACCGGATCTCGTGCGCCACGCCGGCCCGCTAGAGGCCGAGGTCCGCCTTGAGTCGCTTCCAGCTCACACTTCCCTGCCGCTTGACGTCGCCGAGCGCCGCCCGGGCCGCCTCGAGATCCATCCGCTCCTCCAGTTGCTCCAGCAGGGCCAGGTCCTCGAGTGGCACGATGGCGGCGAGTTCCCGCCCGCGCCGGGTCAGCACGACCCGCTCCTTGGCGAAAGCGGCCCGGTTGACGACGGTCGAAAGCTGATCGCGCGCCTGTACGGTGGATATCTTGCTCATGTACTAAACGTACGTTTGGGACATTTCGCTGTCAAGTGCGCGATCGCCAGCTCGGTTGCCCTCCCGCCCGCCTCTCGTTATACATGGCGCGCGGACCCGCAGCCGGGCCCCGTGCACTCGCCATCCAGCCAAAGGAAGGGGCCCCATGCAGCTTCGCTGTCCGCAGTGCGGCACGACCTACGACGTCTCCCAGTACCCGCCCGGGCACTCGTTCGCCTGCACCTGCGGCAACCGCCTCGAGGTGGGCGCGGCCGCCACGCCCTCGACCCCTTCCATGGGGGCACCCGCCGCGTCGACGGGGGGGTCCTTCGGCGGCAGCGGCTTCGGCGCTGCCGACCCGGGCATGCAGCCCATCATCAAGGTGCTCGTCTTCCTGGCCAACCTGTGCTTCTCGCCGCTGGCGGCGATCGTCTCGCTGATCGTCTGGTTCGTGATCCGGGAAAAGCAGCCGAACATGGCCAAGGATCTCTGCCTGATGACGTGGATCCCGTTCGCCATCGCCGCGGTGCTGTGGATCCTGTACTTCCTGTTCGTCGGGGTGGCGATCTTCAGCTCGGCGGCGGCCGGCTAGGTC
>JBHENR010000231.1:0-14240 GCA_046262555.1 Gemmatimonadota bacterium
GTAGAAGCCCGTCATCACTTTTCCCGCGGGACAGCGGTAGCTGCCGATCGTTCCGGACGTCCCGCCCCGGTAGCCGGCATTCGAGACGGTTCCCAGGGTGCCGTCAGCATTGAGCCGCGCGCAGCGCGGACCGATCCCGTCCATCCAGAAGCCCCGGCGGCCGTGGACACCCACCAAAACCGTGCCGCTGGGACATTTGAGCTCGAAGGGGGTGCCCTGGGCGCGAGCGCTGTCGGTCGGCGCCAGCAGTGACGCAATCGCTACCAGCACCAGGGATCCGGTTCGTAACGTCATCGGCGAGTTCTCCGGGGCGCTTCTACTGTATGATGCCCGAGACTTCGAAGACGGGGGTCGTCCCGTACTTGGCCTTGGGGAACCCGGGATACTGTTGCGTTGACACGTCCTGTCCGCTCCAGTAGTATTTCTGCGTCAACGTTTGCATGACTACGAGTCGGGTCTCGCAGAAGAAATCCCGCGCATCCTCGGGCCGGAATTCGTCGGTGGCATGCCAGTCCCAGATCTCTACGGAAATCGGGAGATGGTGGTCCGTCGTGCCCTCCGACGGCGCGGAAATGTTGGCGCGCGTCTGGCCCCACAGATATTTCGAACTGCTGGTGTCGCCGAGGCCCGCGTTCGCAAAGGTTGCGCAGAGCGCGCCCGGGTTGCAGGCGGCGCAATGCGTCTCGTAGCCGACGATATTGTCGCCGGCCCCGATGATGTCGAGCTGGGCGGTGACCCGAAACGCCGGATCGAAGGCCCCCGAGGGCTTCGCCGTGCCGGGGCTGAACGAGTTGGCGGGGGCCTGCGCCGTTGCGGCCAGCGGGGCAACGAGCGAGAAAGTGAAGACCATCAGGCCTCGATAGCACCGTCCGTGCGTCATGAGGTGGCTCCCGACTGAAGGGTGGTGTGAATAGCGTTCATTCGGCTACCGGTTCGATCTCGATCGACATGCCGCCCGCGAAGATCTCCTTGGTCTGCCACTTCCCCACCGCCGCCACGGCCGGCGGTTCGATCTCGATCGCGAAGCTTCCCGCCGATATGTCCTTGGTGAACCACTTGCCGGATGACGCTACGGGGGGGGGCTGGATCGCGATCGAGAAGGGAGTCGCCGAGGCGATCGTCTTCGTCTGCCATTTCGGGGCCGCCGTTCTCGATGGGGCGCTCACGGGAGCCGGCACCCGTACCGTGACCCCGGTCGCGATCGGCCGCCCGCCGGACCGCGAGGCGGTCACTTCGAGGCTCGCGCCGGCAAGCGCGGGCGCATCGGGCGTGGCGGCGATGATGAGGGAACGCGGCGCTGTCCGCGTCGCGCCGGCGCGCTGGAGGGTGGCCTTCACACCGCGCGCATCGACTCCCGACACGATGACGCGCGCGCCGTCGAGGAGGTAGAGATCGGCACCCTCCAGCGCCACTGTGACCGTGGCGCCGGGTTTGAGCTCGACCAGGGTGGGGCTCGCGCTCTTGATCGACGGCTGGGCGAGGGCGGTCCCGGTCCATGCGGCAGCGAAACCCGCGAGAACGAGCAGGGCCCTGAGCAGCATCATGCGCCGGAAGGTACCGCGCCGCGTCATCGCGCACCCCCAGGCGGAACCGGTTCCTGATCCTGGACCGGTGCCGGCTCCGCGGCGGCGCGCCCGGCGCCGAAGTGGGCCGTGCGCCAGGGGGTGGCCTCCTGCGGCGAGCCCTCTGCCCCGAGCGCGACGACGCGCCACTGGAACGGCTCGCCGCCCACCCGCTCGGCCAGCCACGCAGGGGCCTCATACGATGCCGTGACCGACTGGAGCAGCGCCGACAGCACCTCGTCACCCGCCGCGTTCACCACTTCCAGGCGGTAGATCACGGCCGCCCCCGCCGCGCTCCAGCTGAAGACGAGCGGCTCCGTCAGCGGCACCGTCGCATCGGCGGGCGGTCCAAGTAGTTGCAGCCCGGCGGTCGCGAGACCCACGCCCGCCCCGCCGCCGACGTAATAGCGGAGCGGCGGCATGGGGAACCCCGCCACCGCGCCGGAGTGGACGAGCCCGGTCCCGGCATTGGCGCGGTCGAGCGAGGAGTCGCCCTCCTTGTCGTCATCGGCCTCGATCCGCAGCAGGATCAGGTAGAGCCCGTTCAGGCTCTGCGGAAGCAGCTCGGGGTCGGGACCGGGCAGGGTGAACTCCCCGGTCGGCGGCAGAAAGATGTTGAACCGCTCGAGTTCGGTGTACCGCTTCTGCGTCCCGCGCAGCTCGGGCGGCAAGGACCCTTCGGTGAGCAGGTCCTGTTCCACCGGCGGCTCCTCGCCCGGCAGCACCACCTCCCAGCGGCCGATCAGCCGGCCGGTGCCGTTGTAGACGATGCGGGCGGCAAACGGCGGAGCGGTCTCGTCGGGGCCCAGCGACAGCACCAGCTCCTCCGAGTCGAACCCGAGCCGGACGTCCACCAGCGCAAAAGGCACGCGCGCGCCGCCGCCGGCCATGCGGCAGGTGACGACCACGTATTCATCGGGTCGCGCGCCGGCGGGGTCGACAAACCGGCGGACGTAGAAGAAGGACGAGGTCGCCCCCGCTTCGGCCGCCTGATAGGCGCGCCGGGCGACCGAGGGGGGGATCGACATGATGTCGGTGAACCCGTCCCGGCCGGGCGTGAACCGGCTCTGGTCGTAGCGCAGCGGCAGGTTGCCGAAGATCGTGCCCGGCACGCAGCGCGTGCCGATGGCCGGCGGCGGCGCGGGTTCGATCTCCCCGCACCAGGTGGCTTCCACCGGCACCTTGCCGTCGAGATTGCCATACGTGATGAACACCGTCGTCGCCCCGCTGGCGTTCACGTTCACGCCATTGGGGTCGCGGGAGATCTGCGCGGCGGCGGGCGCGGCGAAGCCGAGCAGCAGGATAAACACAGCGCGCGCCATGGGGACTCTCCGCATCAGAAGAAGCTGAAGTTGAGGCCGGAGTCGGCGTTCCAATTACTCCGCTCGGCGTCCACGCCGGTGGCGACGACCAGCGACGCGTTCGACGTGCGGCCGAAGCGGATGAAATACTGGCCGCCGAAGCGGTCGAGGTACGGAATGAACGACGACCACTGGGCATCGAGCGTGGTGTCGTCGCGCTCGGTGGCGTCGTTCCGCGCTTCGGCGTGGGTTTCCGCCCACGACAGGCTGACCGTGGTCCGGTCGAAGACGCTCCAGTCGGCTTTCACGCCCCAGCGGCGGGTGCGGTCGATCTCGTCCCGCTCGCGCGCTTCGCGCTTCTCGAGGCCGAGGTCGAAGGCGAGCCGCAGCCGCTCGTGGGCCGTGAGCCCGAGCGAAAACATGTTGGAGCGGTTCACCAGGTCGGCCGCCTCGCGGCCGGTCTGCCGGTTATCCTGCTTCGAGCGGTTGAGCCGCCAGCCGAAGCTGATCCGGCTCCAGCGCCAGTCGGCGCTCGCCGAGTGGACGAGGCTCACCTGGTCGGGAACGTGGGACGCGCTGAAGCCGCTGTTGGGCGGCAGCCCCGCGCCGAACTGATGCGTGCGGTCCAGTCCATAGCGCAACTGGGGGAGCCACACCGCCCGCGGCGCCTGGACCCCGAACACGGTGGCGACCGGCAGCGTCACGCTGCCCGTGCCGCGCCGCGTCTTCGTCTTCAAGATCGACTCGATCTCGTCGAGGTTGTCCTCCGAACGGGTGTGCGTCGCCTGCAGTTGGATGCCCGCCAGCGCGCCGCGCAATTCGTACTGATCCTGAAGCGCGTCGGGCCGGACGTACGCGGCCAGCGACTGATAGAGCGGATCGACCCGCTCGTGGCGGTAGCCGAGCGATGCAGTCGCCGTCCGCGTACCGAACACCTTGCGGTTCCGGAGGATATCCACCGAGGCCTGCAGGTAGCGCGCGTTCTTGGTTTCCTCCTCGACCGGGACCAGGTCGTCACCCTGCGCGAGCGTCGGGTCGAAGGGGTTGACGTACGTGCTCCGCGCGTAGCCACCCTCGAGCTTGACCCGCCCGCCCACGACATTCGACAGGATGCGGAGCCCCACGCCGTCGCTTTCCTCGGCGTCGTTTACGTCCTCCTGATTGAAGCCGCTCTGCGGAAGGGCCGAGGCGCCGAGCCAGGTCAATTCCACCCGCAGCGCCCCGGGCCGCGCGAACCCTTCGAACCCGGCGATGGCGCTCACCACGCGGTGATCGGGCTCGTTCAGCCCCACGAAATTGCTCCAACCGACGATGCTGGTCCCATTCATCGCGCCGAGCGAGAAGTCCACGCGCGGGTGGGGCTTGTAGCCCAGCAGCGCGCCCCGGCTGTTGAAGCTGTTGAGGAGATGGCGCTGCTCGCCGACGCCGACGTGTCCCAGCGCGAACGACAGCGGGCCGCGCTCGAGGCGGATGACGTAGTTCGACAGGTCGAGCCGGGGCGCGTCTTCGCCCCGCTCGCCGAACCGCAGCGCTTGGGGGCGGTAGCTGGTCGCCATGACCGCCGACTCGCTCGCGATCCGCAAAGCCCCGCGGTTCGCCTCGGTGGCGAATGTCAACTGACCCTGAACATCCTGGTAGTGATCGCGCTCGGGGGCATTCTCGTCGGGGTCGTGCCCCTCCGACAGGTTCCCCGCGACGCCGAGGTCGAGCTTGGGGTCCCAGCTGGTGGCGCCGAAGCCGAACCGCCCCACCACCCGGAGGGGGAAGCGGGCGAGTTCGGACCACACCCCGTCGGCCCCCACCCGGTGCACCACCAGCTCGCCCTCGCCCGAGGGGAGCGGCGCGGCCGAGGCGTCATACTGCAGGCTGCCGGTCTCGCTCCGGAACAGGTCGGTGACGTCGGTCGGGCCGATGAAAACCGCCAGCCGCTCGACCGCGGGATCGAGCGGGCGGCTCAGAGTGAGCTCGATCACGTGTTGGCGCTCGACGAATCCCTCTTGGGGGAGATTCGTGGTGACGGTGAGATCCTGGGCCAGCGCGCGGCAGGGCAGGAGGACGAGCGCGAGCGCCGGGATGGTGAGGGAGCGCGTCATGGTGGCGGGGAATCCTTGCACGGCGAGGCGCTGGAGTCAAGCCTTTCCTTGCGAATACCGCCGCTCTCGTCCAGCATCGCGGCAGAATCTCCGATGCACCCCTTTAAACAGATTCGCTGAGTCCCGCCGGGCTCGGCGGCACCAGGCGGGGGGTCAACCGACCGACCCCTCCATCTCGAGCTCGACCAGGCGGTTGAGCTCCACCGCGTATTCCAGCGGCAGATGCTTGGCGATCGGTTCGATGAAACCGCGGACGACCATGGTGCGGGCCTCGTCTTCCTTCAGGCCCCGGCTCATGAGATAGAAGATCTGCTCGTCTCCGATCTTGGTGACGGTCGCTTCGTGGCCGACGGTGGCGTCGTTCTGATCGATCTCGATGTAGGGATAGGTGTCGGTCCGGGCCGCGGAATCGAGCAGCAGCGCGTCGCACTCGACGTTGCTGGTGCAGTGGTGGGCGCCCTTCTGCACCTGGACCAGCCCGCGGTAGGAGCTCCGCCCGCCGCCTTTGGAGATCGACTTCGAGATCACCTCGCTGGTGGTGTACGGCGCGGCGTGGATCATCTTGCCGCCGGCGTCCTGGTGCTGGCCCGGCCCGGCGTAGGCGATCGACATGATCTCGCCCGACGCCCCGCGGCCCATCAGGTAGCAGGATGGGTACTTCATCGTGACCTTCGACCCCAGGTTGCCGTCGAGCCACGCCATCCGCGCGTCCTCTTCCACCCGCGCCCGCTGGGTGACGAGGTTGTACATGTTGTTCGACCAGTTCTGAATCGTGGTGTACCGGACGCTCGCGCCGCGGTTGACGATGATCTCGATCACGCCCGAGTGGAACGAGTCCGAGGAGTAGGTGGGCGCGGTGCACCCCTCGATGTAGTGGAGCTTGGCCCCCTCGTCGGCGATGATCAGGGTCCGCTCGAACTGCCCCATGTTCTCCGAGTTGATGCGGAAGTACGCCTGCAGCGGCACCTCCACCTCGACCCCCGGCGGCACGTAGATGAACGACCCGCCCGACCAGACGGCGGAGTTCAGCGCCGCGTACTTGTTGTCGTGCATCGGGATCACCGTGCCGAAGTACTTCCGGAACAGCTCGGGATGATTTCTCAGGCCGTCCTCGATCGAATCGAAGATCACGCCCTGGCTGGTGAGCTCGTCCTTGAGCTTGTGGTACACCATCTCGCTCTCGTACTGGGCGCCGACGCCGGAGAGCGACTTCCGCTCGGCCTCGGGGATCCCCAGCCGATCGAATGTCCGCTTGATGTCCTCGGGGACGTCGTCCCAGGTGCGCTCCGCCCTCTCCGACGGCTTCACGTAGAAGTAGATCTCGTCCATGTTGAGCGCCGAGAGGTCCGCGCCCCAGGTGGGGACGGGCTTCTTCTCGTACACCGCGAGCGCGCGGAGGCGGAAATCCCGCATCCACTTCGGCTCGTCCTTCATCGCCGAGATCTGCTCGACGGTGCGGCGCGAGAGACCCTTCTCGGAGCGGAAGACAGCCTTGTCCTCGTCGCGGAAGCCGTACTTGTAGTCGTCGAGATTGAGTGCCGCGACGTTCTGGTCGAGAGGCATCGTCAGCTCCCCGCCGCGGCCATCTCGCCGCGGACGAAATCGTACCCTTCGGCCTCGAGCTGGAGCGCGAGCTCCTTGCCGCCCGAACGCACGATCCGACCGTCCACCATCACGTGGACGACGTCCGGCGTGATGTAATTGAGGATCCGCTGGTAGTGGGTGATGATGAGCGCGCCCATCGTCCCCAGCTCCCGATGCATCCGGTTGACGCCGCCCGAGACGATCTTCAGCGCGTCGATATCGAGCCCGGAATCGGTCTCGTCGAGCACCGCCAGGGCGGGCTTGAGCATCGCCAGCTGCAGGATCTCGTTGCGCTTCTTCTCGCCGCCCGAGAAGCCGTCATTGACGAACCGCTCGGCAAACTTCTCGTCCACCTCGAGCAGCTTCATCGCGTCCCGCAGATCGTCATAGAAATCCAGCACCGAGACGTTCTTACCGGTGCGCGCGACGACCGCCTGGCGCAGAAACTGTCCGATCGTGACACCGGGGACGTCGCTCGGATACTGGAAGGCGAGAAACACGCCCTTGCGCGCCCGCTCATCGACCGCCATCGCGAGCAGGTCCTCGCCGCGAAACGTGAGCGAGCCCGCCGTGACGGTGTACGCCGGGTGGCCCGCGATCACCTTGGCGAGCGTGGACTTGCCCGACCCATTGGGGCCCATCAGCGCATGCAGCTCGCCCTCGTTGATGGTGAGATCCAGGCCGCGCAGGATCTCGCTCTCCTCGACGGTGGCGTGGAGGTCATGGATCACCAGTAGGGGAGTCGTCTCCGTCATGCCGTCCCTTTCATGGCCGTGTGGTCAGCGGCTGCACCGCTGGTCGTCGGAATCGCGCCCCACGTCACGTCGATCCACTGGCGCACGTCGGCCTCGCCTTCGGCCACCAGGTCGCTCAGGTGGATCTCGGACAGCAGCTGATCGATCCGGCGCTTGAGCGCGTACCAGACCGGGCGAATCGAGCAGTCGTGGCTTTCATCGCACCGCGCCGCTTCGACCGGGTGCGTGGTGCAGTTGATCTCGAAGGTCTGCCCCTCCGTGGCGTCGATGATCTCCTTCACCGAGATGTCGGCGGCATCGCGGGCGAGCTGAAAGCCCCCCGACATCCCGCGGACGGCCGTCACGAGACCCGCCTGGCGCAGCCGGCGCAGGATCTTCTCGGTGTAGTCGGCGGGCAGGTGCTCGATCTCGGCCAGCTCGCGGGCGGCCACCGGCCCGTCGGCGCCGTGGCGCGCCAGATGGAGGCTGCAGATCAGGCCATATTCGGCTTGGGTCGTGAAGCGCATCAGGATATCAGGCTATCATTCCGGAGCGATTTAGTCAAGATTCGGGAATCGTTACTGGGGAGGGCCCTCAAACGGGTTTTCAATCCGCAGACCGTCAATTGCCTGGCCGTGCTGAAAATCCTCCGAGTAGAGAAGCGTGGCGCCGCCGGCGAGGGCCGCCTCGAGGATCAGCGCGTCCCACAAGGAGAGGCGGGCGCTTCGACTCCGGGCGACGGCTCCCAGGATCATTTCCGGGTCCACTTGAACGATGGGCAAGGCCATCAGCGCGCGCACCGCGGTTTCGGCCTCTTCGGAGGGGACCGGCTGCGCCAGCTTCCCCGTCACCGACACGTAGAACTCCTGCAGAACCTGCGTGCTGAGGATAGCCTGGCCGTCGGAGTCCAGACCCTGCAGCAGGTGTTGCGCGGTGGCCTTCTTGACCGGGGCGTCATCGTCAAAGAGGTAAACAAGAATATTGGTATCGAGAAACGCCCGCATCAGCCGCGGTCGTGGAGATCTTCCCGCGTCCAGCGACGGTCGCCGCGGCGGGCCGTGGAGGATCGAGACAGGGCCAGGAGGCCTGTCATCGCCTCAGACTGGCTGCGTCGACTTCCCGCGTACGCTTCCAGATAGTCCCGCAACACGGCGTTGACTGACGTGCCCTGGGTCAGCGCGCGGATGCGAGCCTTCCGGAGCGCCTCATCGTCGACTGTGATCGTCAGATTACCCATGATAATTCTCGTGCTCCACGAAACCAGTGTAGCACGGAGCGTCCGCCCTTGTCAATTCCGTCGCGCCTCTTGACGGACGGTTCCCCGGGAGCGCCATTGAAGGGCATGGAGAGACGCCGATCAGAACGAAACGGGGTCCCTGTCTGGGCCACCGCCGTGGCGGCCGGCACGGCGTTTCTGGTGTTGACCTGGCTCGAGCACCGGCGGCCGCTGCGGCGGCCGACGGAGTCCAAGCTCCGGCATACCGCCCGCAACCTGGGCGTGGCCGCCGTCAGCGCGGTCGCCCTCCAGCTCGCCGAGCGGCCGGTCACCCGCCCGCTGGCCGCCCTCGTCGCCCGGCGGCGGTGGGGCGTGCTGCACCAAGCGCCGCTGCCGGGCTGGGCCCGGACCGCGCTGGCGGTCGTGCTGCTCGACTACACGCTCTATATATGGCACGTCCTCGTCCATCGCGTGCCGTGGCTGTGGCGGTTCCACCAGGTGCACCACGTGGACCTCGACATGGACGCTTCGACCGCGCTGCGGTTCCACTTCGGCGAGCTGGTGGCGTCGGTCGGCTGGCGGGCCGGGCAGATCGTGACGCTCGGCGTCACGCCGCGGGCGCTCTCGATCTGGCAGGCCGCGACGATCGTCTCGATCCTGTTCCACCACTCCGACGTGCGGCTGCCGCTGGGGTTCGAGCGGTGGCTCGGCCGGCTGCTGGTCACGCCGCGGATGCACGCCATCCACCACTCGGTCGTTCCGGACGAGGTCAACTCCAACTGGTCCAGCGGGCTGACGCTCTGGGACCGGCTGCACGGCACGCTGCGGCTGGATGTGCCCCAGGAGACCCTCACCATCGGCGTGGCCGCCTGGCAGGATCCGGCCGAACTCGGCCTGCCGCAGATCCTCGCGATGCCATTCGAATCTCAGCGGGACTAATGAAACGAGGGGGCGATTGCTCGCCCCCCCGCCCTGTGGCTGGCCGTCTGCGCGCCGCGTGCGGCGCCGACCGGCCCCGTGTCAGAGAGCCTACTGCTGGACGCCCACCGTGCCGTCGGCCGAGACCGTGAACGGGACGACCATGCCGGCCACCGCGTGACCGGCGATGTAGCACACCATCGCGTAGTCGCCAGCGGCGTCAGCCGTGAACGTGATCGACGCGGTGCCGCTCGGAGCGGTGCCGCTGGTGGCGGCGTCCGGCGTGATCGCGCCCGCGAAGACGGGCTCGGGGGCCTCGAAGACGGCCGGCCAGGTGGCCTCCCACTCGTCGATGCCAAGGCTGTGGGGCTGCGCCGGATCGGCGTTGGTGAAGTTGATCGTCACCGTGGTGCCCTGGGGGACGACGATCTTGCCCATGCCGGCGTAGAGACCATTGAAGTTCCAGCGGTTGTTGACGTCCGACTCACCGGCCGAAATCTCCATCGAGGCTGTCATCGCGGTGGCGTCGTAAGTCATCCAGGACGGCGTCGAGAGCGCGCCGGCCGCCGGGACCGTATCGGCCTCCATCGCCATCGAATCGGTCTCCATCGTGCCATCTTCCTCGGTGCCGCCGCCGCAGGCGACGAGCGAAGCCGCGACGAGCAGGCTCATCAGCATAGATCCGCGCATTGATGTCACTCCAGCATGAGTTGGTCGGGTGGTGTTCGGTGGGGTGCGTGTTCGAGCAGACATTTCTGCACGACCTTGAAGTTACCACACCCGCCGTCGGCGGGCCACTCGAGGGCCTCAGTCGGGGGGCGTCACGCTGGTATGGTCATGGATGATCCGCCAGTCGCCGTCGATCCGCCGGAGGACCAGCGTGAAGACACCGCCCATGTCCTCCCGGCCCCGCAGGGCCCAGCGGCCCAGCGCCCAGGCCACGTCGTCCGCCAGCGAGTGAACCTCCAGATGGTGAAAGCTCAGTGTGCCCATCGATTCCCGCGAGCTGCCATAGGTGGCGCGGTACCGCTCGAGCGTGGTGCGCCAGCCGCGCTGGACATGGCCCCCCGAGGTGAAGACCAGCTCCGGACTCTCCCAGTACCCTTGCATGAAGGCCTCGATGTCGCCCCGGTTCCAGACGGCGACCTGGTCGTCGAGCACCTCGACCACGGCCGCTGTGTGACCGCCTTCACCGCGCCAGTCCCCGCCGCCGCGCTCGCTGTTGCCGCTCGGGATCGCGCAGGCGGAGAGGCCGCCTGCCATGCAGAGGATGAGCGCCAGCCGTCGCACCATAAATCCACCTCCCGAGGAGTGAAACATCACCAGAATGAACACGCGGTCAGGGTGACACGACCAGCTCGATCGGCGCCTCTCCCCGGCGCACGCCGAGGGTGACCGGACGCCCCGGTACGAGCGTCGCCAGCGCCTCGACATAGGCGTACACGGTATCGATCGTCTGCCCCGCGATGAACATCACGCGATCGCCTGGAAGCAGTCCGGCCGCCGCCGCCGGCGAGCCCTCGACGACGCGCTCGATCACGATGCCGCCGCGCGCATCGGCACCGGTCGGCGCGGGGACCGCGCCCAGCCGGACCGGGACGGTCGCCACCGGGGGCGGCGTCTCGGCCAGCTCGCGGGGCGCCGTCTCCCGCGGGTCGAAGGCCGGCCGTGGGACGGCGTTGGCCACCTGCGACGCCACCCGGCGGACGAGCCCCGTCACCTGAAGCGCGCCGTCCAGGTTGAGACGCTCCGCGTCATCCGTCGCGCGGTGATAATCGGCGTGGACCCCGGTGAAGAAGGCCAGCACCGGCACCTGGCGCAGGTAAAACGCCGCGTGGTCCGATGGCCCATATCCCTCCTCCATCGTGCGGAGCGGCAGCTTCAGCTCGGCATTGGCGACCGCAAGCTGCTCCGGCCATGCGGTCGAGGAACCGACGCCATACACGATCACCTCATCATCGAGGCGGCCGATCATGTCGAGGTTGAGCATGGCGACGAGCGACGCCAGCGGCACCGCCGGATCAGCCACGAAGCGGGCCGAGCCCAGCATCCCCTCCTCCTCCGCCCCGAAGGCTACAAAGATAAGCGTGCGATCGGGACGGTTGGTCGGGTAGGCGAAGAACTGCGCCAGCTCGAGCAGTCCCGCCACGCCGCTGGCGTTGTCGTCGGCGCCGTTGTGGATCTCGCCCGGCACCGGGTCGAGCGACCCGGGTCCGCCCAGGCCCAGTCCGTCGTAGTGGGCTCCGATCACCAGCGCCTCGGCCGCCAGCCGCGGGTCGCGCCCGGGCAGCATCCCGATCACGTTGTGGGTCGTCCGCAACCGGGGGCGGAGATCCGCCCGAAGATTGAGCACCGCACCGCGGATCGCCCGGCTCTGCGGCCGCCCGGTGCGGTTGATGGCGGCCTGCCACACCGACAGATCGCCGCCCGCGGTCGCCGCGATGCGGCGCGCCACCGCCTGGGTCACCGACAGAGCCACGATACCCAGATCGGCCGGCGCAGCGTCGAGGGCGAACGGGATCAGCCGGTCGATCTCCTCGGTGGCGGGCCCGTTGACGAAGAGGATCGCCCGTGCGCCTTTGGCCTGCGCCGTCGCCGCCTTGTAGCGCTCGGAGAGGTAGCGGCCGAAGCGGCCGCCCGGACTGTCCCCCTCGGGACTGAAGCGGAGCGCGAGGACGACCTTCCCCCGCACGTCCAGCCCGGCGTAGTCATCGTAGCCGATCGGCGGCGCGCTGATGCCGTACCCGACGAAGACGACCGGCTGCTCGATCCGGTCGGCCAGCGAGCCGGCCAGCGGCAGGAAGTCCCGACCGGCCTCGAAGATCGTGCCCAGCCGGCTGCCGTACTGCAGCACCAGCCGGTTGTCCGGCCCCAGCTCGACGCCGACGGGAAACGCGAACGTCTGGAGGTAGCTGGGAAAGCGCGCCGGCGCGGCCAGACCGCTTTCCTGAAACGCCCGCACGATGTAGCGCGCGGCGCGCTCGGCGCCGGGTGTGCCGGCACGGCGGCCGGCGAGCGCATCCGCCGCCAGGAAGCCGACGTGGGACTCCAGCTCCTGCGCGGTCAGCATCGGCGACCCGGCGCCGGTTGCCCGGCCTGTCCCTCCGGCGGCCCCCGCGAGCTGCGCCCCCGCCGGCGCCGCGGCGACGAGGAGGAGACAGAGCGCGGTGAGCGTCCTGAGCAGCATCCTGGGAATATGCCGGTCCCGGGTTACATTGGCGAGATGACGACGCGGCCGCCGCTCTCGGGGATTCACCACATCACGGCGATCGCGGGCGCCCCGCAGCCCAACCTGGATTTCTATTGCGGGACGCTGGGCCTGAGGATGGTCAAGCGGTCGGTGAATCAGGACGACCCGGGCACCTTTCATCTGTATTACGGCGACGCGGCGGGCAGTCCGGGCTCGCTGCTGACGTTCTTCCCCTGGTCGGGGGCGCGGGCCGGCCACCGGGGCCCGGGTCAGGTGACGGTCGTCGCATTTGCGGTGCCGCCCGACGCGCTCGACTTCTGGACCGACCGGCTGGCGCATCACGGCGTCTCCCACCTGCCGCCTAAGCCGCGGTTCGGCGAGACGGTGCTCCCGTTTGCCGACCCGGACGGCCTCCCTATCGAGCTGGTCGCCGCCGCGGGCGATGCCCGCGCGCCCTGGCCCGATGGGCCGGTGCCGGCGGATGTCGCGATCCGGGGGCTCCACAGCGCGACGATCCTCGCCGGTTCCGACAGCCGCACGGCCCGCTTTCTTACTGACGTTCTTGAATTTCGACCCGCGCAGACCGACGGCGGGCGGGCGCGGTTCGAGACGGGCACGGGCGGCGGCGGAGCGATCGTCGATGTCGTCACCTCGGACCGCGGAACGGCACGCGGCGGCGGCGGCGCCGGGACCGTCCACCATATCGCGTGGCGGGTCGCCGACGACGCCGCGCAGGAGGCCTGGCGCGCGGCGGCCGAGGCGGCCGGCCGCCAGCCGACGCCCGTCGTCGAACGGTTCTACTTCCGCTCGGTCTATTTCCGGGAGCCCGGCGGGGTGCTGTACGAGCTGGCCACTGACGGGCCCGGCTTCGCCGTGGACGAGCCGCCCGAAGCGCTCGGCGAGCGGCTGGCGCTGCCGCCCTGGCTCGAGCCCCAGCGCGCCGCAATCGAAGCCGCGCTGCCGCCGATTCAGCTCCCCCAGCAGCCGGGGACGCTCGCGTGACCGAACCCGAGCTCGCCCTCACCCACCGCTATCGCCGCGGCACGGCGGACGACGGCGTCACCGTGCTCCTGCTGCACGGCACCGGCGGCGATGAAACCGATCTCCTGGGAGTGGGCGAAACGATCGCACCCGGACGCGCGTTCCTCAGCCCGCGCGGCGCGGTGGAGGAAAGCGGCCTGCCGCGGTTTTTCCGCCGGCTGGCAGCCGGCGTGTTCGAACAGGAAGACCTGAGGGCGCGAACCGCCGAGCTCGCCGACTTCCTCCTCGCCGCCGCGGCGCGCTACGACTTCGATCCCTCGCGTATCGTCGCGGCTGGCTACTCCAACGGCGCCAACATCGCCGCCAGCCTGCTGCTCCGCGACCCCGGCGCGCTGGCGGGCGCCTGTCTCTTTCGCCCGATGGTCCCGTTCGAGCCCGACCCGTCCCCCCTGACCCTCAAGCCGCCGCTCGACGGGATACCCGTCCTGCTCGCCGCCGGCCGCCGCGACCCCACCGTTCTCCCCAATGACACCGAGCGCCTCGCCACCCTTCTCCGCTCCGATGGCGCGGACGTCGAACTCCACTGGTCCCCCGAAGGCCACGACCTCGACGCCACCGATCTTGCGGCCGCCAGAACCTGGCTCACCACGCACTTTCCCCT
>JBHENR010000232.1:0-4212 GCA_046262555.1 Gemmatimonadota bacterium
GATCAGCATAGCCTCCTCCTTCGATACGTATCTCGCGACGTGCTGCGGCGAACCCTGACCAAAAGATACCCGGTCGCCGTCAGTTGGCCCCCCGCAGTCGCCAACGGCCCAGCAGCCCGATGGCGATCAGCCCCAGCGCGAACCACTGGGAAACCGTCAAGCCGGCAGGTCCCATCGAGCCGATGCGCCAGAATTCGATCAGAAACCGCTCCGCCCCCATCAGCAGGCAGAGCTCGAAGGTGAGCGATCCCGGCGGGCGACCGACCGGTTTTCGCGTCTGCATCCACGCGAAGACAGGAACCATCAGCAGCATCTCGTAGAGGGGGGTCGGATGGACCGCCGCGGACGTGGGCGGGGATCCGGCTGGAAAGCGCATCCCCCACGGCAGCGCCGTCGGCGGGCCGTAGTCATCTCCATTCAGCAGACACCCGAGGCGGAAGAGGCCGTAGAGCACGGGCGCGACGGGCGCCAGGGCATCGGCCACCTCTCCCACCGGATACCCCTTCCAGCGAACGTAGCCGAGCAGAGCCAGCGCCCCGAGCGCCAGCCCGCCGAAGAAACTGAGTCCGCCGGATCGCCGGAGCGCACCGAGCGGGTTGGTGGCGAACCCCTCCCAAGGGGTCATCGCGCCGAGCAGGAGGGCACCGAGCAGCGCGGCGAGAATCGTCAGCACCAGCCCCGGCAACACGTCGGCGGGATTCCACCCGCGATGCCGGGCGACCCGGGAGGCGAAGACGCCGGCCACCACCGCGGCGACGAAATACAACGCCCCGTCGGATTCGATGGGGCGCCCCGCGAGGTGGAACAGGATCGGATGCACGCGTCAACCCCGTTGTGGTATGAGCCCTTTGACGCCGAAATCCTGCGTACAGGCTAGTCGTTGGTCCTTCTGTGGAGAAGCTCATACCAAGGAGATCCCGGTCATGCGTCAGATGCAGTCGTTCTTCCGTTCCCCCTGGGGCCGAGGGCTCCAGCAGGCAGCCCTCGTGCTCGCGGGATTCGCCGCCCTGGCGGGATCCGGCGTGATCGACTGCGGGGACCCGAGCCGCAAGAGCCTCGGCCCCGTCGGGCCTGACGTGGCGGTCGTCACCCGGCTGATCCTCACCCCGGCGCCGCCGTACACGGGCAATGTCCTGCAGCCCATCGTTTTCACCGTCAAGGCGGTGGATGCCAGCGGAGCCGCCGTCCGGGATGCCCAGAACGGCATAACGCTGGAGTTCTTCGAGAGCAATCTCCAGCTCGACCTCACGGATGCGCCCGATGCCGACAATGCCGTCGTCCAGGTCACCGCTCGCCCGGCCGCGCCATCCATCGGGGGGCAAGTCTCGGTCATCTATGCCAACCCCGGCGGAGCCACGATCACAGAATCCTTCGACGTCCTCTTCTCCACCGGGACGGCCCGGCTCGTGGTGAGCCCCGCCGGGCCGCTGACGCTGCGATTGAACGAGTCGGTTCCGGTGACGATCACGGCGCTCGACCCGAATAACGGCATCATCACCGGAGCGGATCGCTTCATCGAGGTGCTGGACACCGATGGGGGGATCCTGTCATCGGCGGATTTCGAGTTCGATCCGGGCGAGCCTTCGGGAGACGGCATCCTTCGCGGCCGCATCGTCGCCAGGCGCCTCGTGGGTGACGGGACGGACGACGTGACCTTCCTTACGCGCAACCCCCAGGTGTCGACCAGGGTCGACGTGACGATCATCGAGGCGGCGCCGAGCGCCCGGGTCGTCGCCAGCAGCCCGACCGCGACGACGATTCCGGGGAGCACCATCAGCCTGACGGCCATCCTCGAAGACCCGTCGGGGAACCCCTTCCCCGCCGGCGAGGCGCTAGTGCAGGCCACCTCATCGAACCCGGCGGTGGCGACGATCGAATCCCGGGTGCCGGACGATGGCGACGGGTTCGTGGAGTTCCGGGTGCGGGCGGTCGCCGTGGGGACCGCGGAGATCCGCTTCACCTACCCCGGGGCGACGACTGCGGTCACGGCGCTCTCGGTTGTCTCCGCTCCCGCGGGCCGGGTCGTTGCCTCTCCCTCTTCAGGCCAGGTGCATGTGGGGCAGACCATCGCCATCGACGCGCGCGTGGTCGACGGGGCGGGCAACCTGGTGCCCGGCAGCGACGCCTTCGTGACGGCGCAGATCTTCGGCTCGGGAGGCGCCACTATCGTGTCGCGAAGCGAGGGCACGCCGGGTGACGGGATCGTGACCTACACGATCCGCGGCGACACCGCGGGGTTCGTGATCGTCGCCTTTGACTATCCGGGGACGCAGGGAAGCGGAACGGCGACGCTGACCGTCATCCCGTAGCGATTTCTGCGGGACATGGGGACGCGGGGGCCGCGAGACCGGCGACCCCCGCCGTCTCGATCGTGACACGGGTGGTGCGCCCGAAGGGATTCGAACCCCTGACCTACAGCTCCGGAGGCTGCCGCTCTATCCAGCTGAGCTACGGGCGCGCACCACGGGCGGGCGGCGCGGCGAGGATGGCCCTACAGGGCCGGGACGGTCTGGGCCTCGATCGTCACGAGCTCCTTGAGTTCCTTGGACGGCTTGAACGTGGGGACGGACCGTTCGGCCACGTGCACCGCATCGCCGGTCCGCGGATTGCGCGCCTTGCGCGCCTTGCGGCGCTTGACCTTGAATGAGCCAAATCCGCGGATCTCGATGTTCTGATCACGCGCCAGCGCCTGCTTGACCGCCTCGAGGAAGCCATCCACGACGACGGCGGTATCCTTCTTGGTGAGCCCCGTCGCCTCGGCGATCTGCTCGACCAGGTCTGCCTTGGTCATGTCGTTCCTCCCTGCGCTCGGATCGTCGAATGCAACGACTTTCCCATAAGATAAATGCCCGTAACGACTTGTCAACTCGCGTGTCGAACCATCTCCCGGTGCAGCCAGGCCCGCGCCATACTCCACTCCCGTTTCACCGTGGCGGGCGACACGGCCAGCACCTCAGCCGTCTCGTCGATCGTCAGGCCGCCGAAGAACCGCAGCTCGACGATCCGGCTCTGCTCGGCGTCGACAGTGGCCAGGTCGACCAGCGCTTCGTCGAGCGCCACCAGATCGAGATCGCGCTCCTCGAAATAATCGACCGCCTCATCGAGCGAGAGCCGGGTCGCTCCGCCCCCCCGCTTCGCCGCCTTGCGGCCGAGCGCGTAGTTGACGAGGATGCGCCGCATCATCTGCGCCGCCACGCCGAAGAACTGCGCCCGGTTGCGCCAGTCCACCGCCCGCTGATCGACGAGCCGCAGGTACGCCTCGTGCACCAGCGCCGTGGGCTGCAGCGTGTGGCCCTCGCGCTCCCGGCTCAGGTAGATGCGGGCCAGCCGGTGAAGCTCCTCGTAGACGAGCGGGAGCAACGCATCGAGGGCGCGCTTGTCGCCCTGGCTGCCCTCGAGGAGCAACTGGGTGACGGGAGCCTGCGCCGCGGCGCGCTCCTCCTCCGACCGTATCCGTGGTAGGTCCGGCATTCGCTGAATATCGGCGCGGGGGCGCGAGGCAGAAAGGATTTTCTCCGTCACGCCGGCTCCCGCGCGCACCGCTGAAGCGAGCGCGCGGCGTCCGCCACCGCCTGGCTGCTCGCCGGGCTCAGCGTGCCCGCCTGCTCGAGCGCCCGCCACTTTTCCTGGCTGTCACGGAACGCCCGGCAGGCCGCGCGCCGATCGGCGTGCGCGGCGTATGTCGCGCCGAGTTGCGCGAGCCCCGCCGCGACCTCATGCTGGAGGTCGACGTTCAGCGGATCGGCCGCCGACAGCTGCTGCAGTGTCGCCAACGAGCGGAGCTGGAGCGCGACCCCGCGCGCGGGGTTTCCGCTGCGCGCGAGCGCGCTGCCCAGGCCCCGCTGGGCGAGCGCGAGCGAGCGGCGGGCGCGGGTGTGCCGGGGATCCCGGCGCACGGTGGCCTCCCCCCGCTCGACCGCGGCGGTGTAGCTCGCGCGGGCTTCGGCGCGACGGTCGAGCGCCATCAGCTGGTCACCGATGCCGCTCTCGATGGCCACCAGGTCGTGCTGCGTCTCCATGTTCACCGTATCCCCCGCGGCCAGCCCCTGACTGATGCGGCGCGCGCTGACGAACGCGTCGAGCGCTCCGCCTGGCTCACCCGCTAGTCCGAGCACCCGGCCCAACCGGGCGTACGTCCGCGACAGGCCCTGCCGGTGATCCGCGCTCACTGGATCGGCGGCCGAAAGCTGTTGCGCGAGGGCGAGCGCCTGC
>JBHENR010000233.1:0-6117 GCA_046262555.1 Gemmatimonadota bacterium
GTCCTGCTCGGTCAGCGCCGATCCGCGGGCGAGCAGCTCGACGGCGTGGCGGTAGGTGTCGCGGGTGGCGAAGTCCATCTGCGGATAGATGCCGGCGGGATCGCGACGCAGGACCGCCTCGACCAGGCTGACGCTCTCGAAGAATGTCGCCCAGTCGAAGGCGGAGATCTGGCGCATGCTGGTGATGATGTTGGCGACGGTCGCGTGAGCCGACAGTTGGCTCGCGTGCTCCGCGCGGACCAGTTCCTCGGGCGTGGTGTGCCGCTCGGCGAGCCGGCGCTCGAGCCACCCCACGACCGGCATCGTATCCGGGTCGCTTTCCCGCAGCCGCTGGACCAGCTCCACGGCGAAGGCCCGCGCCAGCGGCTGGACCTCATACGGCCGGAGCGAGGCCAGCAGATCGGCGGAGCTCCGCCCGCTGGCGGCGAGCAGGAGGTCGGCCAGCTGGTTGGCCTCCACCCGCTCGTCGCGGGAGGTCACGATCCGCTCGGCGATACGGCGCAGATTCTCGACCAGCAGGATGCGGAGGGTGATCGGCAGAGCCCACAGTTCCCCCATCGTCAGCGGCACGATCCGTTGATAGGAACGGACGAACCGCTCGAGCAGGTCGGGATCGTAGCGACTGTCGGTATGGGCCACGAATGCCCAGGCGAGACCATAGACCCGGGGATGATCCACCAGCGGCCCCGAGGTGAGCTTGGGGAGCTGGCGATAGAACTTCGGCGGGAGGTCCTCGCGAATCTCCCGCAGCTGCTCGTCGACGATATGGAAGTTGTCGATCAGCCATTCGGCCGCGGGCGAAATCGTCTCGTCGCGCTGCACCGCGTCGGTGAGGGCGGTGTAGGCGGACTGCAGGATGCGGGCGTTCTCCTCGAGCGCCGCGAGCAGGCGATACCCCGGGCGGGGGCGGAGGTCGGCAGTCTGAGCGGCCGCAAGGGTGGTGGCGTGCTGTTCGAGCCGCTCGACGCCGAAGAGCTCGGCGCGGATCGGTTCCAGGTCGCGGGAGTGGCGGCGGGGCATCAGCGGCCTTGAGGACAGGGGTGGGATGCGCCGCTACGCGGCGATCCCTGCCGCTGCGCGCGGGGCGACCTGCCATCGACGTGACCCGCATGATGGCGGAGGGGGTGGGATTCGAACCCACGATACGCTATTAACGTATACCGGTTTTCGAGACCGGCGCCTTCAGCCACTCGGCCACCCCTCCGGTAAACGGGCGTCAAGCTCGCACGAGCAGGCCCGGAGATCAACGTCGACCGCGGTTGCGGACCCCGCCAGCCTGGAATCATGTTGTGGGCGCGATGCTATGGACGACCTCCCTCATCCTCCTCATCGTCTGGCTGCTGGGCCTCCTGCTGCAGCTCGGCGGCCGCGGGGTGCATCTGCTTCCCGCCGTCATCGTGTTCCTGATTCTATCCCGTATCGTCTTCGGCCGGCGAAGTTGACAGACGGCGCAGAAGGGTCAATACTCTGTGCCACCATAGCTCCCGGTCACGCCCTCCCTCCCCCGTTCAGGATGGTGCCGAATGCTCTGGACTATCGTGGTGATCCTGCTCCTCATCTGGTTGTTGGGCGGATTCATCATGCCCTTTGGCGGCGGATTGATCCACCTGCTTCTGGTGATCATCCTGATCCTCGTCATCTACCAGCTCGTCACTGGACGCCGCGTCTAACGGCGCTGCGTTTCCACTCGCTCGACGAGCCCTGAAAAAGTCGCTGAGTAGCGCGCCGCATTCCGCGGCGCGCACTCCGCGCACGATGTGGATGCGATGATTGAGCCGCGGATCCGCGGCGATGTTATCCAGGCTCCCGCACATTCCTGCTTTTGGATCATCCGCTCCGTACACGAGCCGCTCGATCCGTCCCAGCACCGAGGCCCCCGCGCACATCGCGCAGGGTTCGAGGGTGGCGACCAGGGTCGCGCCCGTCAATCGCCAGGAGTGGAGGTGCTCCGCCGCCTGCCGCAGGGCCAGGATCTCGGCGTGGGCGGTGGGATCCTGCCGCGTTGCGGTGCCATTGCCGGCCCGGCCGATGATGCGGTGTTGATGGACGACGACAGCGCCCACCGGCACCTCGCCGGCGGCGCCGGCACGCCGGGCCTCCTCGAGCGCCTCGGCCATCCAGCTGTCGAACAGCTGGTGCGCCCTGAGGGAGTCGAACCCCCAACCTTCAGATCCGTAGTCTGACGCTCTATCCAATTGAGCTAAGGGCGCACCGGCAGGAGGGCGGAATATAGCCGCTTCCCGCGGGGGCGTCAGTCGGGGTCAGGCCACCCGCTGTGAAGGTGCCGCTTGATCTGGCGAATGGTGGCGCGGAGCTCCCGGGACTGCCGCCCCAGGCGGAACAGCACCACGAACAGGATCCCCCACAGCGCGGCGTAGAGGGCGGCGAAGGCGGGTTCGGCCATCAGGAGCGAGACTACCCGCGCCACTGGAGGCGGGCAAGGCTATCACAGCTCCGCCGACGGAAACCACCGGTACAGCATGAGGTACACCACCACTCCGGTCACCGAAACATAGAGCCAGATCGGCAGCGTCCAGCGGGCGATCCGCACGTGACGATCGAGTCGCCCGCGGAGGCCCAGCGCCGCCGTCACCAGCGCCAGCGGGACTACCGTGACGGCGAGCACGGTGTGGGTGAGCAGAACGGTGAAGTACACCAGCCGCGGCCACCCCCCCGCGGTGAACCGGATCGAGCCGACCTGGGCGTGATACACGAGGTAGGAGCTCAGGAAGACCGCCGACACCGACACCGCGCCCAGCATGCACCGCCGATGACTCGCGACACGGCCGCGCCGGATGTACCAGAAGCCCGCCACGAGCAGGATCGCCGTCGTGGCGTTGAGACCGGCGTTGATGAGCGGCAGATCGTGGAGGCCGATCATCCTAGGATCTGCGCGCCATCGCCACCGCGCCGGCGAAGGCCGCCACCGCGAAGACGACCGTGATTCCCCACGCCTGGCTCGAGGGAATGGCCGTGGCCGTGGTCAGGGCGTCGCCATAGAGACTCTCCCGGAAGGCGGCCAGTCCGTACGTTATCGGATCGAGCCGCATGACCGCGCGCAGGCCGCCCGCGGCGCCGGCGAGCGGGAACAGGGCCCCCGACAGGAACCACATCGGCATCAGGAGGAGGTTGATGATGCCATGGAACCCCTGGATGGACTCCATCCGCCAGGCGAGGATGAATCCGAGGGACGTCAGCGCGAAGGCCATCAGCGCCAGCGCCGCCAGGCCGGTCAGCACGCCGCTCACCGAGAGCGGGATGCCCACCGCCGGCGCCAGCGGCAGCAGCAGCGCCCCCTGCCCCACCGCCACCGTGGTCCCCCCCAGGACCTTGCCGAGCACGATCGCGGTCCGCGGAACCGGCGCGACCAGCGCGCCCTGGAGAAACCCCGCGCGGCGATCCTCGATCAGGGAGAAGGTGCCCACCATCGCGCTGAGCAGTACCACAAAGACAATTGTACCGGGATACAGGTATTCAATGGCCCCGATGCCGGCCGGCAACCCGGCTGGCGCGAACGAACTCCCCAGGCCATGCCCGATCAGCACCCAGAACAGGAGCGCGGTCGCCAGCGAGCTCGCCGCGCGGGTGCGATCCCGGAGGAAGCGGATGCATTCCCGCCACCACAGGCTGGCCGCAGGCAGCAGCAGTCCCCTCATGGATCCCGGAAGCGGTGGCCTGTCAGCCGGAGGAAGACATCCTCCAGGGTCGGCTTGCCCACCGTAATCGAGTGGATGGCGCCGGGGAACGCCTCTGCCAGCCGCGGGACGAACGCCGGGCCGTCGGCGTGCTCGAACCGCACCGCGCCCTCGAGCGCGACGACGGCGACGCCGAAGCGGCTGGCGATCTCCGCCGCCAGCGCGGGGGGGTCGTCCACCTCGAGCGCGACGATGTCACCCCGGATCTCGGCCATGAGGGCGCGGGGAGCGTCCAGCCCCACCAGCTCCCCCCGGTCGAGGATTCCGATCCGATCGCAGGCGGCGGCCTCGTCCATCAGATGGGTCGTGACGACGACCGTCACGGCGGAGCGGCTGCGGAGCGTCTCCAGATGCGACCATAGGTCCAGCCGGGCGCCGGGATCGAGTCCCACGGTAGGCTCGTCCAGCAGCAGCACCGCCGGTTCGCTGAGCAGCCCCTTCGCCACCTCGATGCGCCGGGTGAGGCCGCCGGAGAGCGTCCGCACCGGCTCGTCGGCGCGATCGGCCACGCCCAGCTGCTCGAGCACTACGGCGATCCGCTGCCCGAGCCGGCTGCCGCTGAGCCCGTGGAGGTGGCCGTGATGACGCAGGTTCTCGCGCGGCGACAACCAGGGATCCAGGCTCGGATGCTGGAACACGACGCCGATCTGCCGCCGGGCGGCCGTCGGCTGCCGGACGACGTCGGCGCCGCCAATGCGCGCCGTCCCCCCGGTGGGTCGAAGCAGGGTCGTCAGCACGCGGAGCAGCGTCGTCTTGCCGCCGCCGTTGGGGCCCAGCAGGGCGAACAGCTCGCCGCGCGCCACGTCGAATGAGACGCCGTGGAGGACCGGCCGCGATCCGAAGCTGTGACTGAGGCCGTCGATCGCGACGGCCGGCGCGTGGACGTCAGCGTTCAGCGGGAAATGTCGGCCAGGAGCAGGGCGAGCAGCGCGGGCAGATACGCGACCGAGGCCAGCAGCAGCCGCCGGGCATTGGGCCGCGCCCGTTCGAGCGCCATGGCGAGGCCGGCCGCGAGGAACAGCAGGCCCAGCCCGAGCGCGCCGAAGAAGTAGAGTCCGCCCGTCATCCCCAGCAGGGTGGGCACCAGACTGACGGGAATCAGGGCCAGGGAGTACAGCGCGATCTGGCGGCCCGTTGCCGCCCCGTCCGGATCCCCCACCGGCAGCATCGGGAAGCCGGCGCGGGCGTAGTCGTCGCGGTAGAGCCAGGCGATGGCGAGAAAGTGCGGCAGTTGCCAGAGGAAGAGAATGCCGAACAGCGCCCAGGCGCCGGCGTCCACCACGCCTGTCGCCGCGGCGTACCCCATCATGGGGGGGATCGCTCCCGGAACCGCCCCCACCAGCGTGCATAGCCCGGTGCGGCGCTTCAGCGGCGTGTAGACGGCCACATAGAGGACGACGGTTGCGAGCCCGAGGAACGCCACCGTGGCATTGACCTTGAGGACCAGCAGGACCACTCCCGTCACGGCGAGCGTGAGGCCGAATGCCAGCGCCCGGGCGGGCGCCATCCGGCCCGCCGGGAGCGGTCTGCCGGCGGTCCGCCGCATGCGTCCGTCGGCGTCCCGCTCCACGTACTGATTCAACGCGCTCGCTCCCCCGGCCGCCAGCGCCGTTCCGGCGAGCGTCCAGGCCAGCAGGGCCCATTGCGCCTGCCCGCGCGCCGCCACGACGTACCCCACCGCGGTGGTCACCAGGACCAGCGCGTTAATGCGGGGCTTGCAGAGGGTCGCGTAGTCGCGGAGCGCCCGCCTCATCGCGTGGCCTCGACGACCACGGGGTGGAGCGGCGCGCTCGCCGGACTCGGGGCGAGCCGCAGGAGATGCCGCGATCGAAGGGCGAGCACCACGCTCGCCGCGAGGCAGAGCGCGCCGGCGCCGAGATGCAGGGTCGCGACCCAGGCGGCCTTGTACGTCAGGACCGTCGCGCCGCCGAGCGCGACCTGCAGCGCCACCAGGACCGCCAGCATCGTGCCCGCTCGAGCGAGCCCGGGCTGGTCACCATAGTGACGCCAGCAGCGCCAGGCGGTTCCCCACGCCAGCAACACCACGAACACCGCGCCGACCCGGTGCGCGAAGTGGAGGGCCACCGGCCGCGAGGCGAGCGGCGGGACGAGCTGGCCGTAGGCGAGTGGGAAATCGGGAATCGCGAGGCCCGCGCCGGTGTGGCGAACGATCGCGCCCAGCAGGATCTGGCCATAGATGGTGACCGCGACGAGGCTGGCGAGGGTCGAAAGCGCCGGGACGCCCCGATCGAGCCGCGGCGCCCCCGCCTGGGTCCAGCCCCTCGAGCAGACGAGCGCAATCGCCACCGTCAACCCGAAGACGATCTGGGCCAGCGCGGCGTGGCTCACGGAAACCAGGTCCGGCAACCGCAACCGGACGGTCAAACCTCCCAGCAACCCCTGCAGCACGACCCCCGCCACC